>NZ_RPSE01000391.1:0-5834 GCF_003949955.1 Streptomyces sp. WAC05292 | reverse complement strand
GCGGCCCGCATCACCGCCTTCCAGGCGTGGGCGGCCGAGCGGCACGGAGCTCCCGCGGACGGCGGCTACCCGGCACTGCACCGCTGGTCCGTCGAGGAACTCGACACCTTCTGGCAGGCCGTCGCCGAATGGTTCGACGTCCGCTTCACCACCCCCGCCGAGCAGGTCCTCGCCGACCGCTCGATGCCCGGCGCCCGCTGGTTCCCCGGCGCCACACTCAACTACGCCGAGCACGCCCTGCGCGCGGGCGAGGACCCCGCCCGCGCCGGCGACGCCGCGCTCCTGCACGTCGACGAGACCCACGAGCCCGTCCCCGTCACCTGGGCCGAGCTCCGCGGCCGCGTCGGCGCACTCGCCGCCGAGCTGCGCGCCCTCGGCGTACGCCCCGGCGACCGCGTCAGCGGCTACCTCCCCAACATCCCCGAGGCCGTCGTCGCCCTCCTCGCGACCGCCGCCGTCGGCGGCGTCTGGACCTCCTGCGCCCCCGACTTCGGCGCCCGCAGCGTCCTCGACCGCTTCCAGCAGGTCGAGCCCGTCGTCCTGTTCACCGTCGACGGCTACCGCTACGGCGGCAAGCAGCACGACCGCAGCGACACCGTGGCAGAACTCCGCGCCGAGCTCCCCTCGCTGCGCGCCGTCGTCCACATCCCGCTGCTCGGCACGCCCGCGCCCGCAGGCACACTCGCCTGGTCGGACTTGGTGTCCACCCCCGCCGAGCCGGTCTTCGAGCCGGTCCCCTTCGACCACCCGCTGTGGGTCCTCTACTCCTCGGGCACGACGGGCCTGCCCAAGGCCATCGTCCAGTCGCAGGGCGGCATCCTCCTGGAGCACCTCAAGCAGCTCGGCCTGCACTGCGACCTCGGCCCCGAGGACCGCTTCTTCTGGTACACCTCCACCGGCTGGATGATGTGGAACTTCCTCGTCTCCGGCCTCCTGACCGGCACCACCGTCGTCCTCTACGACGGCAGCCCCGGCCACCCCGACACCGGCGCCCAGTGGCGGATCGCCGAGCGCACCGGGGCCACCCTGTACGGCACCTCCGCCGCGTATGTGATGGCCTGCCGCAAGGCAGGGGTCCACCCCTCCCGCGACTTCGACCTCTCCGCCGTCAAGTGCGTCGCGACGACCGGCTCCCCGCTGCCGCCGGACGGCTTCCGCTGGCTCCACGACGAGGTCGCCGAGGACCTGTGGATCGCCTCCGTCAGCGGGGGCACGGACGTGTGCAGCTGCTTCGCCGGCGCCGTCCCCACCCTCCCCGTCCACATCGGCGAGCTCCAGGCCGCCTGCCTCGGCACCGACCTGCAGTCCTGGGACCCGTCCGGCAAGGCGCTCACCGGCGAGGTCGGCGAGCTCGTCGTCACCAACCCCATGCCGTCGATGCCGGTCCGCTTCTGGAACGACCCGGACGGCAGCCGCTACCGCGACAGCTACTTCGAGACCTATCCCGGCGTGTGGCGGCACGGCGACTGGATCACGATCACCGACCACGGCTCCGTCGTGATCCACGGCCGCTCCGACTCCACCCTCAACCGGCAGGGCGTCCGCATGGGCTCCGCGGACATCTACGAGGCCGTCGAACGCCTCCCGGAGATCAGGGAATCGCTCGTCATCGGCCTGGAGGAGCCGAACGGCGGCTACTGGATGCCGCTGTTCGTCCACCTCGCCCCCGGCGCCACGCTGGACGAGGACCTCAAGGGCCGGATCAAGGCCACGATCCGCGAGGAGCTCTCCCCGCGGCACGTGCCCGACGAGATCATCGAGGTGCCCGGCATCCCCCACACCCTCACCGGCAAGCGCATCGAGGTCCCCGTCAAGCGGCTTCTCCAGGGCACGGCCCTGGAGAAGGCCGTCAACCCCGGCTCGGTGGACAACCTCGAACTCCTCCGCTTCTACCAGGACCTCGCCCGCACCCGCACCGGCGCCGGCGGCTGACGCACCGGCGGGGCGTTGTCAGTGGCTCTGATTACTCTGAGTGAGCATTCGTTCGCACACCAGGGGGAGCCATGGCAGACACACGGAAGACGACGACGCTGCGCCGCGAAGTACCCGGCACGATCGGCCTGCTCGCCGACCCCCGGGACTTCGCGGCCATGCGCCGCTACCGCAGCTTCACCTTCGACGACCACCGCGACTACCTGAGGCACGTCGACGACCTGCTGCGATCCCTCGCCGCACAGGGCATCCACACCACGGTCGCGCTCTTCGACCCCGGGCAGTACGCCGCCTTCTGCGCCGAACAGGGCCTCGACCCCGACACGGCCGCCTCCCGCACCCGCTTCACCGCCGAGCTCGCCGGCACCGGCCCCGGACTCCCGTACACCGGACTGCCCGTGGCCGACATGGTGCCGCTCCTGGTCGACGAGGCCGCCCGCCAGGCCACCTGGGAGTACGCGGCCGCGGTCCTCGCCCGCGCCGGAACCTGCGCCGACTGCGGCCAGGACATCGGCCGGTCCGCGTTCGAGCGGGCCGCCACGGCGGTCACCCGCCTCGTCGCCGGCGCCGGGACCGGCCACCACCACGCCGTGTGCAGCATCCCCACCGGCGACCGGCAGCTCGTCGCCGTCCTGCACGCCCGTACGGCAGGTCCACCGGGCCCGCCCGGCCTGCCCGCCTTCGACCCGGACGGGCGCGAGGCCCTCGACTTCGTCACCGTCCTGGCCGCCGGCATGGCCCTGGGCGGAGCCGGAGGCCTCGTCCTGCGCACCACCACCGCCGACGGGGGCGGCGACCGGGTCCACGGCTGGCGCCTGGAAGGGGGAGGCATCGTCCCCCTCTCCGCGGCCGCCGTGTTCAACGCCTACTGCACCGACCCCGACACCGGCGACCCGGTCGCTCCCGAGCACGGTGTCGACTACCGGCCCGGGTTCGCGGTGGACGACCCGCCCCCGCACCACTGAGCAGGCCCGGCCCCGGCGCCCGTACAGGCCGAGGGGCCCCCGCCACGACTGGCGGGGGCCCCTCGACCGACCAAGCACTGTTTCCCTGCGGCGCCTACTCGCCGGACAGCACCGCCTGAGCGGCCATCCGCGCCTCCTCGGCGCTGTCCGCGGCACGCGCCGCCGCCGCGGCGCGCTCGCACTGGGCGAGCGTGTACTTGGCGAGCGTCGCCCGGACGTACGGGATCGAGGCCGCACCCATCGACAGGGAGGTCACGCCCAGACCCGTCAGCACACAGGCCAGCAGCGGATCCGACGCGGCCTCGCCGCACACGCCGCAGCTCTTGCCCTCGGCCCGCGCCGCCTCCGCCGACAGCGCCACGAGGTCGAGCAGTGCCGGCTGCCACGGATCCTGCAGCCGGGACACCGCGCCCACCTGCCGGTCCGCGGCGAACGTGTACTGGGCCAGGTCGTTCGTGCCCAGCGACAGGAACTCGACCTCCCGGAGGATCGAGCGCGCCCGCAGCGCCGCGGAGGGGATCTCCACCATCGCCCCGAACTTCGCCTTGAGCCCGGCGGCGCGGCAGGCGTCCGCGAACGCCTTCGCGTCGGCCCGGTCGGCGACCATCGGAGCCATGACCTCCAGGTGCACCGGCAGGCCCTCGGCCGCCTTCGCCAATGCGGTCAGCTGGGTCCGGAGCACCTCCGGGTGGTCCAGCAGGGTGCGCAGGCCGCGCACGCCCAGCGCCGGGTTCGGCTCGTCGGACGGCGTCAGGAAGTCCAGCGGCTTGTCCGCGCCGGCGTCCAGCACGCGCACCACGACCCGGCCCTCCGGGAACGCCTCCAGCACCTTGCGGTAGGAGTCGACCTGCTTCTCCTCCGACGGCGCCTTCTTGCTGTCGTCGAGGAAGAGGAACTCGGTGCGGAACAGGCCGACGCCCTCGGCCCCGGCCTCCACCGCGGCCGGCACGTCCGCCGGCCCGCCGACGTTGGCCAGCAGCGGCACCCGGTGCCCGTCCGAGGTCGCCCCGGGACCGGACGAGGCGGCCAGGGCCGCCTTCCGCTCGGCGGCCGCGGCCTCCAGCTCCGCCTTCTTCTCACTGCTCGGGTCGACGAACACCTCGCCGGTCGAGCCGTCCACCGCGATGACGGTGCCCTCCGCGATCTCGCCGGCCCCCGGCAGCGCGACCACGGCCGGCACTCCGAGCGCCCGCGCCAGGATCGCGCTGTGACTGGTCGGACCGCCCTCCTCGGTGACGAAGCCGAGGACCAGCGCCGGGTCGAGCAGCGCCGTGTCCGCGGGCGCCAGGTCCCGCGCGATCAGTACGTACGGCTCGTTGCTGTCCGGCACACCCGGCATGGGCACACCGAGCAGCCGCGCCACGATCCTGTTGCGGACGTCGTCCAGGTCCGCCACGCGCCCGGCCATGTACTCGCCGGCCCCGGCGAGCAGGTCCCGGTACGCGGCGAACGCGTCGTACACACCGCGCTCGGCGGTGCTGCCGACGGCGATCCGCCGGTCGACGTCCGCCATCAGCTCGGGATCCTCCGCGATCATGGCCTGGGCTTCCAGCACGTGCTGGGCCTCGCCCCCGGCCAGCTGGCCGCGGGCGACCAGGTCGGCCGCGACCGCGCTGACGGCCTTGCGGGCGCGCCCCTGTTCGCGCTCCGCCTCGTCCGCCGTGATCTGCCGGGCCGGCGGCTCCAGGACCGCCGTGCCCATGTGCCGCACCTCGCCGATGGCCACACCGTGGCTCACGCCGACGCCTCGCAGCGTTGTCTCCATTTCACCCGTCTCCGATTGAGCGGCGGCCCCGGCCGCCGCGGTGGATGTCCGACTCGCCCGTTCCGGGCGGACGCGTCCCTGCCGGCCGGCTCAGTTCCAGCCGAAGAGGGCGTCGCCGGTCGCCACGTCGCCGGTTTCGGCGACGTCGACGAGGGACTCCGCGGAAGCCTCCAGCGCCACGACGGGGCAGATCGGCGACTTGCCGGCCGCCTCGACGGCCGCCGGGTTCCAGCGGATGAGCGCCTGGCCGCGGCTCACGGTGTCGCCCTTGCCGACGAGCAGCTCGAAGCCCTCGCCGTTGAGCTGGACGGTGTCGATCCCGAGGTGGGTGAGAACACCGTGCCCCTCGCTGTCGACGACGACGTACGCGTGCGGATGGAGGGAGACGACCACACCGTCGACGGGGGACACCGCCTCGGAAGCCTCACGCACGGGGTCGATCGCGGTGCCCGGTCCCACCATCGCGCCGGAGAACACCGGATCGGGCACAGCCGCGAGTCCGATGGCGCGCCCGGCAAGAGGGGACGTGACGGTGGTCATGGGGGCCTCCCAGGGGGTGGGGCTTCGTCGCCACGCCGTCACTCACTGTCCTCGACGGCGCACGTTCAGAACGATATGTCATGAGATGTCCCGGTTCGCGCGAATCGAACCTCCTGACGGAGGCCGCGGAGCGCGTCCGCCGACACCGTAGTGGACTAGACCATACGCCTGATTCGATTTGCCTGTGAACCACGGGAGCGCTACTGTCGTGACTCCCGCCACGACGGCCCTCGTGAACACCTCACGAACAGCCGGTGGAGTGGACGGGAACCAACCACCTCAGAAGCTGATCTCAGTCTCAGATCTCAGCTCTCTCCCGCGCGCCGTCCGGCGAAGCGGCCGAGTTGCAGAGAACGGGAAAAGCCCTGATATGGTCGGTGCCGCCGGAAAGGGAAAGCGCGAAAGCGAAAACCCCGGAAAGCGGAGCGCGAAAGGCTCTGATAGAGTCTGAAACGCAAGAACGAAAGCCCGGAGGAAAGCCCCAGTAAGTGTTACTGCGGGTGAGTACGAAGGAAGCGTCCGTTCCTTGAGAACTCAACAGCGTGCCAAAAATCAACGCCAGAAGTTGATACCCCGTCCACTTATGTGGATGAGGTTCCTTTGAAAAAGACCTGCGGGGCTGCTCCGGTAGC
>NZ_RPSE01000390.1:0-5836 GCF_003949955.1 Streptomyces sp. WAC05292 | reverse complement strand
GCCGGGGGCGCGGGGTCCCGGGTGCCGGCCTTGGGTCGACCCTCGACCGCCGACCGCCGACCGCCGACCGCCGACCCGCCGGGGACCGCCCCGGCCGCGGCCGGGGCAAGCCGTTTTCCCGCCGGGACGCCACCCCGGCGCCCCTCACCCGAGTGCGCGGGCCCGCTGGCAGCGCGGCGCCCGCGGCGGCTTGCTGGGGGGATGAGAGAAACCCTGCCGGACCCGCCCCCCGAGACGCCGCTGGGCACCCCGCGGGCCGCGGGCCTCGCCGGAGTGGCCTTCGCCGTGCTGCTCGCCGCCGCCATCGTCCTCGTACGGACCGCCCTGCCGTCGGGCGGCGGCGGCGACTCCGTGGCCGTCGTACCGGGCCGGGAGAACGCGCTGCGGGCGGCGGTGGAGCTCGTCCCGTTCGCCGGGATCGCCTTCCTGTGGTTCATGGGGGCGCTGCGCGAGCACACCGGCGCGGCGGAGGACCGGTTTTTCGCGACGGTCTTCCTCGGCAGCGGGCTGGTCTTCGTCGCGACCCTCTTCGGCGCCACCGCCGCGGCCGGAACCGTGCTCTCCGCCGGTGAACCCGAGTCGTTCGGGCGCCACTTCGCCTACACGCTGATGACCACCTACGCCATGCGGATGGCCGCCGTCTTCGTCTTCGCGACATCGGCCATCGGACGGCGCATGGGCGTCATGCCGCGCGGGCTGTCCGCGGCGGGGTACGCCGCGGGGCTGGTCCTGCTGTTCGTCGGCTCCGCCGTGCCGTGGACCGAGCTGGTCTTCCCGGCGTGGGCCCTGGCCGTCAGCCTCTACGTACTGCGCGCGGCCCGCCGGCGGCGGGCGGCCGCGTAGCCCTCACTCCAACGGCGCCCCCCGACGGGCCTCCCCGGGCCGCAGGCCGCACGCTGGCCCGGGAAGCGCGGGGGCCAGTGAAAGGACCGCACCTTGCTCAGGCTTGTCGTCGATCTGAACCGATGCCAGGGGTACGCCCAGTGCGCCTTCCTGGCTCCCGACGTCTTCGCCATGCACGGCGACGAGGGGCTGCTGTACGACCCGCAGGCCCAGGCCGCCCAGCGCGAGCGGGTCGCCCAGGCGGCTGCGGCGTGCCCCGTGCAGGCCATCCTCGTCGAGGACTCGGAGGCCTCCGATGCCTGAGTCGGAGCTGGAGGCCCTCAGGAGGAGCGGCCGGATCGTCGTCGTGGGCGCCTCGCTGGCCGGCCTGCGGGCCGCGGAGACCCTGCGGGAGAAGGGCTTCAAGGGCACCCTGACGATGATCGGGGACGAGCCGTACGAGCCGTACGACCGGCCGCCCCTGTCGAAGCAGGTGCTGCTGGGCATGGCCCGCGCCGAGAACACCGCGCTGCCGCGCCGCCGCGCGATCGAGGCGGAGTGGCGTCTCGGCGTGCCCGCGAGCGGCCTCGACATGGCCGGACGCCGGGTGAAACTCGCCGACGGCGACGAGGTGCCCTACGACCGGCTGCTGATCGCGACGGGCGTGCGGGCCCGGCCCTGGCCGAACGAGGCGGAGGGCGAACTCGACGGCGTGTTCGTGCTCCGCACCCGAGCGGACGGCGCCGGCCTGGCGCGGCGGCTGGAAGCCGGGCCGCGCCGTGTCCTGGTGATCGGCGCCGGGTTCACCGGCTCCGAGATCGCCTCGGCCTGCCGGGAGCGCGGCCTGGAGGTCACCGTCGCCGAGCGGGCCGACGCGCCGCTGGTCGGCGCGCTCGGCGGGGTCGTCGGGGCGGTGGCCGCGGCGATGCACCGCGAGCACGGCGTGGACCTGCGCACCGGGGTGATGGTCACCCGCCTGGAAGGCGACGCGGGCGGCCGGGTCCGCGCCGCGCACCTCTCCGACGGCGCGGTCGTCGAGTGCGACGTGGTCGTGGTGTGCCTGGGCGCACAGCGCAACACCGAGTGGCTGGCCGGCTCCGGGCTCGGCGCAGGACCGCGCGGCATCGCCTGCGACGCGGGCTGCCGCGCGTTCGGCATCACGGGCATCGTCACCGACGACATCTACGTGGCGGGCGACGTCGCCCGCTCGCCGCACCCGCTGTTCGGCTACCAGTTCCTGTCGCTGGAGCACTGGGGGAACGCGGTCTCGCAGGCGGAGACCGCGGCGCACAACATGCTCAGCGAGAGTGCCGGCCGGCGTCCGCACATCTGGGTCCCGGCTTTCTGGTCCTCCCAGTTCGGGGTGAACATCAAGTCCGTGGGCGTGCCGACGATGGGCACCGAGATCATGATCACGCAGGGGTCCCTGGCCGAGCGCCGGTTCGCGGGCGTGTACGGCTACCAGGGGCGGATCATCGGCGCGGTCACCTTCGACAACGCGCGCTGGCTGGACTTCTACCAGCAGCAGATCGAGGAGACGGCGGCGTTCCCGCCCGAGTTCACGAACGTCGACCGGCGCCCGGAGGGCAGCCGGCCGGTGCCGGCGGACTTCCCGGACCCGTCGGTCCCCACGCACGGTCCGACGGTGACCCTCAGCGGGTACTCGCCGGCCGACCGCCGGCTGACCTTCACCCCCGCCAGGAACTGAGCGCCCGTACGCCCCCGGAGGACCTGTCATGAAGCAAGGGATCCTGAGTCAGATCCTGGACTACTCGAACCGCGCGAACCCGTACCCGCTGTACGAGGAGCTGCGCCGGACGCCCGTCTTCCACGACGGGGAGGGGCCGTACGTGGTCAGCACGTACCACGAGATCCACGGCCTGCTGCACGACCCGCGCCTGAGCTCCGACACCCGCAACCGCGGCGCGGCGGCCGGCGACCCGCTGGCCGGGCAGGACGAGGGCGAGGGGCAGCTGCCGCCGAGCTTCCTGAAGCTCGACCCGCCCGAGCACGACCGGCTGCGCCGGATGACGAACCGGCCGTTCGGGCCGCCGCATTCGCCGCGCCGCATCGACGGGATGCGGGAGGAGCTGCGGTCGATCGTGAAGGGCCTGATCGACGGGCTGGCGGAGGGCAGGGGCGGCTCCGGGGCCGGGGACGGCATCGACCTGGTCGAGCAGTTCTCGTACCCGTTCCCGGTCACGATGATCTGCCGGCTGCTCGGTGTGCCGCGGGAGGACGAGGCCCGCTTCCACGTGTGGGCCGACACGCTCGCCGCGAGCCTGGACCCCGATCCGGGCGCCGACGCGGAGCAGCGGGAGAAGGCCACGAGCAGTGCCCGGATGGAACTGGGCATGTACCTGGCCGGCCTGATCGAGGAGCGGCGCAAGAACCCCGGCGACGACATGCTGTCCCAACTGGCGGCCGGGCACGGCCAGGGCGAGACGATGTCGACGATGGAGCTGCTCAGCACGGCGGCGCTGCTGCTGATCGCCGGCCACGAGACGACCGTCAACCTGATCACGAACGGCATGCTGACGCTCCTGCGCCATCCGGACGTGCTGGAGCGGCTGCGGCGGGAGCCGGGGCTGGCGGTGCCGCTGGTGGAGGAGCTGCTGCGGTACGAGCCGCCGGTCCAGCTGCTGCCGCAGCGCACGCCCCTCTCCGACATCGAGGTGTGTGGCGTGACCATCCCCAAGGGGGCGCCGATGTGGCTGGTGCTGGCGGCCGGGAACCGGGACCCGAAGCGCTTCGAGAACCCCGACCGCTTCGACCCCGATCGCAAGGACGTCCAGCACCTGGGGCTCGGCAGCGGCATCCACAGCTGCTTCGGCGCGCCGCTGGCGCGGCTGGAGGCGCAGCTCGCGCTGAGCGAGCTGGCGCGCCGGCTGCACAACCCGCGGCTGCTGGAGGACCCGCCGCCCTACCGGCAGAACGCGGTGCTGCGCGGGCCGCGCCACCTGGTGATCGCCTGCGACGACATCAGGTCCTGAGGCCGCGAGGCCCCGGGGCCGCGAAGGCCTTGAGGCCTTGAGGCCTTGAGCTCCCCGGACCGGGGCCGTCCGGCGCAACGGAGCGCCGGGCGGCCCTGTGGCACGTCCGGGGCCGGGACGGCCGGGGCGGCGGCCTGGGGGCGGGACGGCGCGCAGGGCCTGCGGGCGCCGCGTCGTCAGACGGCTCCGCGCGCGCCGGCGCCCCCGGCGGACGCGGCCCGGCGGCGGTTGCCGGCGGCGGGGTCCGCCTCGGCCGCGGGGGTGGTGAACACGATGCGGGTCCCGGGGCTCACCGGGGCCTGCCAGGCCGTCTCCACGTCGGCCAGCGGCACGGTGACGGGCTCGGTGGTCGGCTCCAGGGAGGGCAGCCGGTCGAGCAGTTCGCGCAGGCAGGCATTGCGGCGGGCGCCGGAGATGGAGCCGAGGCCGCTGCCGCAGACGTGGACGTCGGCCTTGCGCAGCCAGGCGGAGGGGAGGGTCATGTCGGCGCCGGCGGCCGAGCCGACCTGCACCCAGCGCAGGGGCCGGGCGAGGTCGGCGCGGTGGCGGAGGATCCCGTCGAGGGCGAGCTCGGCGGGCCGGTCCCACAGGTAGTCCAGGACGAGGTCGGCCTCGGCCGCCGCGGCGCCGAACGCGGCGGCGACGTCCTCGTCCGACCCGGTCAGGGACACGGTGCGGTCGGCTCCCAGTTCCTCCGTGCGCCGCAGCGCCTCCGGGTCGCGTCCGGCCGCGACGACGGCGCCGGCCCCCTGGTCGCGCGCGAGGCGGACCGCGGCCCGGCCGGCGTTCCCGGTGGCGCCGAGCACGAGGACGGACTCCCCGGTGCGGAGGCGGCCGCGTTCGCGCAGCGCGATCCACGCGGACGAGGCCGGGTTGACGGCGGCGGCGACGGCGACCGGGTCGAGTCCGTCGGGCAGCTGCATGAGGGCGGTGGCGGGCACGGCGATGCGCTCGGCCATGGTGCCGTGCGGGGGTTCCAGCCCGGGGACGTAGACGAGTTCACCGCCGGCGGTGCGGGCGACCGCGTCGAAGCCGGGGACGAGCGGCAGTGCCGTGGCGCCGGTGTAGTGGCCGCCCGAGGCGAAGGAGCGCACGAGCGGGTACAGGGCCGCGGCCAGTACCTCCACGACGACCTCCCCGGCGGCGGGGGCCGGTTCGGGCACCGTTGCGTACCGGGGCGGCTCTCCGAGGGCGTGAACGACGGCTGCATGCATGGACAAGCCCCCAAATGGGTGACAAGACGGCATAAACGACAGTCCGATTGTGGCGGCTGTCTGCCGTGGGCCCCGGCTGCGCCACGCGGGTGCGCCGGGGACCGCGGGTGTCAGGGGGCGTCGGCGGCGGCGTGGCCGCGCAGGCCTGCCGAAGGGGCGAAGTCCGTCAGGGAGACGGTGTAGTCGCGTTCGGCGGGCCGGTAGGCCGTGCAGTACCGGGTGGGATACCAGCCGGGGATCCGCCAGGCCGCCGGCTGGGGCACGGGCTCGCAGGTGCGGTGCCCGGCCGACGTGCGGTGCCGCAGCAGGAAGTCCTTGGTGAGCATGGGCTCCATGAAGACGATCTCGCCGCCGTACGCACCGTAGATGAACGTCTGGCCGCTGAGCGTGCCCGAGGTCGGGGGGCGGCTGTCGAGGTGGGCGCCCATGGCGCCCTCGGCGGTCTGCGGGCTGCTCGCCGGGTACCCGGCCGGGAGGAACGCGGCCGGGACCGGTTCGGCTGCCTCGGCGAGCTGGCCGCAGTCGATGAGGAGGGCGCAGCGGCCGGTGCGGATGGCGGCGCGGACCTCGCGGGGGACGAGGTAGAAGTGCACGTCGAAGTGGGCGACGTCGTAGCGGCCGTGCGGGCTGTGGCCGTGCGGGTTCCAGTTGAACAGGGCCCACTGGTAGGGCAGTCCGGGTGCGTCGCGGGGTGTGGCGGGCAGGGCCAGTTCGAGGCTGTGGCCGCCGACGCACTCGTGGCGGGTGTCGGTGCTGCCGTCGCCGTCGGCGTCGTGGCAGTGCCGGCCGTCGGTGGGGGCGGTGGGG
>NZ_RPSE01000038.1:0-30260 GCF_003949955.1 Streptomyces sp. WAC05292 | reverse complement strand
GTAGTGGGGGCGGCCGGGGGAGCTGCGGTGACGCCGGGAACCCGGGGCGTCTGCTCCGGCCAGGTCGCGTAGGTGGCGGCGCCGCTGACGAGCACCGCGCCGGCGGCGAGACACGCCAGCGGATGAGCGGTCACCGCGTGGAGTTTGCCGGCCGCCGCCCCGTGCAGACCGCCTCCCTTCACCGCCGCGGCGGCGGGGGCCATGGCAGGCCCGGCGGCGCCCGCGGCGGCACCCGGCAGCAGGCCCTTGGCGGTCAGCGCGGCGAGGAGCCCCGCCGGGACGGCCAGGGGCGCGACGCCGAGGAGCAGCAGCTCGGCGGGGACCCGGTTCGCGGTCGTCTCCGTGCAGACCGGGCAGTCGCGGGTGTGGCGCGCGATCCGCTTCCGCCACACCGATGAGGGTGCACCGTCCCAGCCGGCGACGGCCTCGCCGAGCCGCGGGCACCGCGGGCGGGCCTCCAGGGCGGCGACGATCGTCCGGCTCAGGTCCAGCTGCTCGCGCATGCGCTGCAGGCGCACTCCGGCGTGGGCGACGGTGAGGCCCGTCGCGGCGGCGACGTCCTCCCGGTTCAGCAGTCCGGCGTGCTCCTGCCACCACAGGGACAGCAGGACCCGGTGGTCCGGGTCGAGCCACCGGCCGGCTTCGGCGATCCGGCGGCGCTCGTCCGACACCCGCAGCCGCAGCATCGCCGCGTCCTCGGGTTCGGGGGCGGCGTCCGGCAGGTGGTGCGCCTCGTCGATGGACGCGGTCCTGCTGGTGGTCGTGCGCTGCCGCTGCCAGTGGGTCTGTATCTGGCGGAGTGTGATCGACACCAGCCAGGAGCGGAAGCTGTCGGGGGCGCGCAGGGCCGGAAGGTCGCGCACGACGCGCAGCAGTGTCTCCTGGACGACGTCGTCGGCGTCGGCGTGTGCGCTCAGCGCACGCCGGACGATGTTGTGGACCAACGGCAGGTAGGCGGCGATCAGCTCCTCGCGCGCCCGGTCGTCCCCGGCCTGCGCCGCGACGACCAGGCCCGCGTGGTCCGCGTCCGTGAGCCCCATTGCCACCTCTCCCCTTTACGGCGTCAGACCCTAACGTCCGCAAAGGTGTGCGGCCAAAGCTCCGGGCCGCGGACCGCGGACGGGGGCCCGCCCCCGGGCCCGCCCCGCGGCGGTTCCTACCCGCCGTCGTCGGCAGGGGTTTCCGGTTCCAGCTCCTCGCTTCCGTGGGCACGGCAGATCTGCAGGTGGTCGTAGGACACGACGTACCAGGGCGCGGGGTGCGGTCCGGTGCTCTCGTTCAGGAACCTCACGTCGACCACGGTTCCGGCCAGTGCGGCGCCCAGGACGCGCACCCGGCATCCGTTCCGGAGGACGTAGGCGCGTGCCTGTGCGACCTGCAGGGGGTCCGGCTGCCACAGGTGCCAGCGCCGCTGGTGGCGCCGGTAGTCGTGGTGGGAGTCTCCGCTGTACCGGGCGGCGCACAGGGCGTCGACGGCCGTCTGCCACGCCTTGCCGCGGGGGCCCTCGGCGGCGTAGAGCCGGTAGGCGCGTCGTTCCAGCTGCCGGAGCGTCAGGTGGCCGAACAGCCCGGAGTCCATCGCGCGGACGGCGGATGCGGTGGCCGCGCGCGTGCGTCCTCCCGTCGGGTTCCCGTTCACTGCCGGGTGATCCTGGCGTACAGGTAGTCGACGCAGACCCACGGCCCCTCCGGTCCCTCTCCGGCGTGGCCGGCGAACAGGGAGGTGAGCTTCTCCCGGATCTGTTCGCGTGCCGGCTCGCCGAGTCGTTCCACCACGCACAGGGCCGGTCCGAAGTGGTCCGCGAAGACCGAGGCCAGTTCGGCGGCCGTCGCCGGAACGTGGTGGTGGCTGATGTTGCTGTGGATCGCCGGGGCGGGTCCGAAGAGCTCGCGCAGCCCGTGGGCGGTCCCCCACCGGCGGGCGATGTCCTCGATGGACTCCGCCACGGGGTGGAGGTCGTGGAGCGTCCGGAACATGGCGGTGATGACGCTGCCGGGATTCCAGTTCGCCATCAGGATCGCGCCCGTGGGGCGGCAGACCCGGAGCATCTCCCGGGCGGCGGCTTCGGCGTCGGGGGCGAACATCGACCCGTAGGTCGAAAGGACGCGGTCGAAGGACGCGTCGGCGAAGGGCATCTTCGCCGCGTCGCCCATCCGGAAGTCGACCGACATGCGGAGGTCGTCGCGCCGTTTGCGGGCGGCTTCGATCATGACGGGGTCGGAGTCCAGTCCGAACACGGCAGCGCTGCGGCGTGCCGCGTAGAGCGCTGCGTTCCCGGTGGCGCATGCCACGTCCAGGACGCGGTGGTCCGACTTGATGTCCGCTTCCTGCACGAGGCGGAGGCTGATGCCGGCGAGTTTGCCGGCGACGGCCTGGTACGCGTAGGCAGACCAGTACGCATCCTGGTCGGTCAAGGGAACCTCCACACGGCTGTGAATACGGTCGGGGCTTCTTCTTCGTGCCGGTCGCGTGCCGTTGTCCGGATGCTCCGGTACGCGGGCCGAGACGGCTTGCGCAGGGTGAGCCCCCCGTGCGCCGATGCGCGCCCGTGGCACCCCTTGTTCGCGGAATGCCGGCGGACCACGCTGAACGGGTGCGGGGGAATCGCAGGAGTCCGGTGCTTTGCGCAGCGAACGCGCCCGCGGTGTGCGCGCTGCCGCCGGCTCTCACGGCTTCGACGCCGGGCTGCTGACAGGGAATCGCCGGTCGGGATTCGGCGCAAGGGGGCGGAGAATCCGGCCGGGTCGTCCCCGTGCACTCCGTCCGATGTGGTGCGCGCCGGGGCTGCCCGCCCGGGCCGACGGGCTTCTTCGCTCTGTCGCCGCGCTCTTGTGCCTCGGGCGCCGGCGGATGACCGTGAAGGCACTCCGGCTGATCCCGCAGTGTGTTCCGGCGGCCGACTGCCGCCCCCTCTTTTCCGTGCGCCGCCCTTTGCGGTCCTGTGCACCAGGGCGGGCGTCTGCGCCGAATGGCAGCGGGATGTGCGGTCTGTCTTCCGAAGGGGTTCGGCCGGGCGGCGTGAGAACGCCGGAGAAACGATTCGCATGCTCGCCATGAGGTGTAGGGGCTGTTGATGGAGTTGTCGTTTGTCGCTCGCGACTGGAAGAGGCACTTCGCGCATCTCGGCGTCAACCTGCTGCCCGTGAAGGGGTCGCCCGGGAGTTGGCAGGTCAATGCCATCGCCTACCGGCATCCGCCGCTGATCCTGAGTTTGAGGGCGCCCTTCGGGCAGTTCGTGGTGGGCGAGCCGACCTTGCAGGCGGCGTGCGGGCTGATGAGTCTGTTCGGCCGCCGCGAGGGCGAGGGGCCCCGCCGCACGGGTGTCCCCTTCGCTTCGGTGTGCGGCGCCGTGGCCGCCGGCCAGGGCATCATGGCGGCCCTCGTCGCGCAGGCCCGCGGCAGTGCGGACGTGACGCAGGTGGAGGTCAATGCGGGCTCCGCCCTGCTGTTCTCGCAGTCCCACCACGTGGAGCTGACCGCGCTCGGCCCGATCCGGGAGACGCTCGGTGCGGGCAAGCCGCCGCCCTTCCTGACCTCCGACGGGCACTGGGTCGAGGTGGAGACGTTCCGCGCCGAGCGGTGGGCGGCCTTCTGGAAGCGGCTCGGGGTCGACGGCCGGGACGCGATGACGTCGTGGCGGTCCCACGAGGCGCGGCAGTGGACCGCTTGCTTCCGGGTACCCGAGTCCGTCCACCGGGCGGCGCACATCCCGCTGAAGGAGATCATGGCCGCCGCCCACGCGGAGGACGTCTGTGTGAGCGACGTGTCCAACCCGATCGGCGACGACCTGATCGAGCCCTGGCTGCTGTCGCCGTCCCCGTGGACCGGGCCTCCCCCCGCGGAGAACCTCGACGAAGGGGCACTGCCCCCGCGCTGGCTTCCCCTGGCGGGGATGCAGGTCGTCGAGGCCACGCACTACCTGCAGGGCTCCTACGCGGGCCGCATCCTCGCCTGCCTGGGCGCCCAGGTGTGGCGGGTCGAACCGCCGGACGGAGACCCCGCGCGCGGCGTGGAGCCGGTCCGCGCCGGGTGCTCGGTGTCGTTCCGCGCCCTGCACCGCGGCAAGGAAGCGCTGTGCGTCGACCTGCGCAGCCCCCGCGGGCGCCGCCGGGTGCACGAGGTGGTGTCGCGGGCGTCGGTGTTCCTGACGAACTGGTCCCCCGGCAAGCTCGGGCCCGCCCACCTGGACTACACCACCCTGCGCCGGGTCAACCCGTCCCTGGTCTACGCGCATGCGACGGGAAGCCCACCGGACGACGAGAGATGGCCGCACACGGCGTCGGACTGGTCGATCCAGGCCGCGACCGGCATGGGGCGCGCCGTCCGCTGTGACGGCGAACGGCCGGCCGTCAGCCAGATGACCATGCTCGACCCGCTGGGGGGCCTGCTCTGCGCGGAGGGGATCATGACGGGGCTCATGCAGCGGCAGCACACCGGCTTCGGGTGCTACGTGGAGTCGTCCCTGCGGCACGCGGCGCACGTCCTGATGGCGTTCACCCGGCCGCAGACGGGGCCGGCGTTCCATCCGCTGCCCACGCAGTCCGGCTACCTCGCGGTGGACGACACCCGGTTCCTGAGGAAGCGCCTGGGCCTGTCCGCGGACGCCGGCCGGGAGGACTTCGTGCGGGTGCTGCGCACCAGGACGGACCAGGAATGGGAGGAGCAATTGCGGGTGGAGGGGCTCGCCGCCACCCGCGTGCGCACCATGGACGACGTCATCGAGAACCCCCTCGACCCCTCGTGGCTGCGCTACGACCACGGAATCCACGTCGCACCCCCCTGGAGGATCTCGTGACGGGGGCCAACCCGCGCCTGCGGGAGCGCTACTGGGCCGCCGACCGGTATCAGCAGGTCGCGAACAGGCTGTTCCCCCTCAGCACCGCCCTGTGCGACCGTGCGGCCCTGCGGGCGCGGGAGAGCGTGCTGGACGTGGCCACCGCGACCGGGAACGCCGCGCTGGCGGCGGCCGAGCGCGACTGCAAGGTCACGGCGATCGACACCGATCTGCACATGCTGGGCGTCGCGCAGCGGCGGGCGGTGGAGAAGAACCTGCAGCTGACACTGCGGAACTACGACGCCCAGAACATGCCCTTCCCGCCGGATCTGTTCGACGCCGTGATCTCGGCGGGGGGCGTGCAGTTCGCACCGGACCCCGACGCGTGCGCCGCCGAACTGCTGCGGGTGTGCCGGCCCACGGGTCGGATCGTGCTGGGCAGTTGGGGTCCGGCGTCCCCGATCACGATCATGTTCGAGATCCTGCATGCGGTGTGCCCGCTGGTGGACAGCATCGTCCACCGCTCGACCGCCTGGGGAACGGAGGGCGGGCTCCGCCGGCTGTTCGGGGGCAGGGCGGCCATCGAGGCAGAGGAGTCGTCCATCTGCGTCGACGTCCCCTCCGTCGGGGCATGGACGGACATCCTGTGCGAGAACTTCGGTCCCGCGCGGCTCGCCCTGGACGAGTGCGACGCTCCGACCGCCGAGGAGATCCGCCAGTCCCTGTTCACCCTCTTCTCGCAGTTCAGCGAGGTCGACAAGGCTTCCGGCTCCACGCGGATCCGGATGGAGTGCCTGCAGGCGGTGCTCACTCCGCTCGGCACCTGAGACCCGCCGCCGCCCGGCGGAGCGAGCCGCGCTCCCCGGGCCGGCCGACGGCACCACCGAACCAGTACGCCCACCAAGGAGGCAGACCCATGCCCGTCTCAGTCCGTGTCCCCAACATCCTGCGCCCGTACACCGACGACAAGGCACGGGTGACGGCCGAGGGGAAGACCGTCGCCGAGGTCATCGCCCACCTCGAGGAGAACCACCCCGGCATCTCCCAGCGCATCCTGGACGACGACGGCGCGATGCGCCGCTACGTGAACATCTACGTCAACGACAACGACATCCGCTTCAAGGAGAACCTGGACACCGTCGTGCCCGACGGCGCCGAGGTCTCCATCGTCCCGGGAGTGGCGGGAGGCTGTTGTTGAACCCCTCCCGCGGGAAGACGCCTCCCGGCCGTGCACCGCTCCTCGCGGTGCTCGGCCGGGACGTCACCGTACCCACCGCCCGCGGCGACGCGGCTCATGCCGCGCTGGACTACGCGGCCTCCACCCCGGTCCTCGCGCAGGTCTGGGAGGAGGTGGCCGCGTTCGCGCCCCGGTACGGAAGCGTCCACCGCGGGTCGGGCCATCTCTCCAGGTACTCGACGGCGGTCTTCGAGGACTCCCGCGAGGAGGTGGCGCGCTTCCTCGACCTGCGGGCCGACGACCGCGTGGTGTTCACGCGGTCCACGACCGATTCGCTGAACATGCTCGCCCGGTGGCTGCCGGAGGGCGGTTCGGTGTACGCCTTCGAAACGGACCACCATGCGGCGCTGCTCCCCTGGCGCCGCCGGGAGGTGGTCCTGCTCGACGCTCCGGACTCGCCGATGGGCGCGGTGCGGATCCTGGAGGAGGCGTTGCGCAGGCGCGCCCCGCTCGCGGACGCCCTGGTGTGCGTCACCGGTGCGTCCAACGTGACGGGCGAGGTGTGGCCGGTCCGGGAGCTCGCCGCAGTGGCGCACGGGTACGGTGCGAGGACCGTGCTCGACGCCGCCCAGTTGGTGGCGCACCGGCAGGTCTCCGTACGCGGCCTCGGCGTCGACTGGGTGGCGTTCTCCGGGCACAAGCTCTACGCCCCGTTCGGCGCCGGTGTACTGGCCGGCCGCTGGGACTGGCCGCGGGCGGCGGAGCCGTACCTCGCGGGCGGCGGCGCCTCGCGATCCGTACGGCGGGGGCCGGAAGCCCGCCTGGAGGTGGAGTGGGAGGCGGGGGTCGCGCGGCACGAGGGAGGCACGCCGAACGTCGTGGGCGCCCATGCCATCGCCTCGGCGTGCCGTGCTCTGCGCGGCGTCGGCTTCGACGCGCTGCGCGCGCACGAGGAGCACCTGGTGCACGAGCTCCGGGCCGGGCTGCGGGACGTGCCCGGGCTCAGGCAGCTGAGCCTGTTCGGCGGCCGGACGGACCGGGTACCCGTGGTGTCGTTCACGGTGGACGGTGTCGACGGCCTCACCCTCGCCGACCGCCTGTCGCGGGAGTACGGGATCGGGGTCCGGGCCGGTCTGTTCTGTGCCCATCCCCTGATGAACCGGCTGCTGGGGGCGCCCGCGGCGGCTCAGCCGGCGCCTGCCGGCTGCGGGACGGCGCGGCTCGATGCCGTGCGGGCGAGCTTCGGCGCGGGCACGAGCGGCGAGCACATCAGCCGGCTGGTGCGCGCGGTGCGGGAGCTGGTGAACGCGTGCGGGTTCACGCCTTCCGGGCCGCCGGGCGCCCCCGGACAGGGCGGAATATGATCATCCGTTCTATAGCATGGTGGGCCCGTGGCGCTGCCCGGCCCCCTTCCGCGAGAGCGCGGCGGGGCCGCCGGTGCAGGAGCAGGGCCGAGCCGTGGCGCGCCCCCTCCCGCGCCACGCCGGCGCCCCGGTCCGACCAGCCGGCGGCGCCTGTTCGACCACGGCCGGTACGACCAGGGGAAACGGTCCTGCTGGTCGGTGTGTACAGGGGGCGATGCCCGTGCCGGAAGCCGCGCACGGTGAGGACGACGAGGTACTGGGGTTCCGGATACTGGGCCCCTTGCGGATGAGGAGCGGTGAGCGGGAACTGCGGCCCGGCGCGCCGCAGCAGCAGGCGGTCCTCGCCCAGCTGCTGCTGCGCCCGGGCCTCGCCGTTCCGATGTGGGACCTGGTGACCGGGGTCTGGGGCGACGACCCGCCGGACTGCGCGGTCTCCAACCTCCGTACGTACGCCTGGCGGCTGCGCCGGCTCCTGGAACCGGACCCGGCCGCGCCGCGGCTCCTGGTGTCCGTCGGCGACGGCTACCGGCTCGACGCGCCGGGCTGCTCCGTCGACGCGCTCCGGGCCGTGGAACTGGCGGACCGGGCCGCGGCCGCGCGGGACGGCGGGCACCCGGAACGGGCCGGCGAGCTCGTCGCGGACGCCCTCGGGCTCTGGCGCGGCGAGCCCCTGGCGAAGGTGCCGGGGCCGTTCGCCGAGCGCCAGCGGGAGCGGTGGAACGAGCTGCGGACGACGCTGCTGGAGGAGAGGTACGACCTGGAGCTCGCGCGGGGCCGCGCCAGGGCGGTCATCCCCGAACTGACCGCCCTGGCCGCCGAACACCCCGGCCGCGAAAGGCTCCACGGCCTGCTGATGCGGGCCCTGCACGCCACGGGCCGCACGACCGAGGCCCTCGCCCTCTTCCAGCGGGTGCGCCGCACGCTCGTCGAGGAGCAGGGGATGGAGCCGGGCCGCGAGCTGGCGGCCGTCCACCGGCGCATCCTGGAGGACACCCGGGACTCCCGGGACGCGTCCGGGGACACGGCCGGTCACACGGCCGCGACCGGTGCCGGGGACCGCCCCGGCACCGGCGCCCGCCCGGACGCGGGCGGCCCCCGGCCGGGCCCGCACACCGGGCCGCCCGCCGGCGGGGGGCTCCGTGCGGAAGCCGGCGCGCATGCGGCCGTCGCCGGTGCCGGCCCCGCCGCACCCCCGGGCACGGCACCCGCGGCGTCTCCCGGCGGCGGGTTCGCGCGGGTCGTCCCCGCCCAGCTCCTGCGCTCCGTACCCGACTTCGTCGGCCGCAGCGCCGAGGTCGAGACGCTGTGCACCCTCCTGACGGCCCCGGTGCCGGACCGGCGCAGCCTGCCGCTCGCCGCCGTCTCCGGCATGGGCGGCATCGGCAAGACCTCCCTGGTCCTGCACGTCGCCCACCAGGTCCGCGACCACTACCCCGACGGACAGCTCTACGCCGACCTCCGCGGCCTCGACCCCGACCCCGAGGACCCGGCGATCGTGCTCGGCGCGTTCCTGGACGGGCTCGGGTGCCCGGTCCACCTGCTCCCCGACACCGTCGACGCCCGGGCCCGGCTGCTGCGGACCGTCCTCGACGGCCGGCGCGTCCTGATCGTCCTGGACAACGCCGCCGACGCCGCCCAGGTGCGCCACCTGGTACCCGGGGCGCCCGGCTGCGCAGTGCTCGTCACCAGCCGCGCCCAACTGCCCGACCTCGAAGGCGCCGTCCAGCTCGGTCTGGGCCGGTTGCTGCACGAGGACGCCGTCACCCTGGTCGGCCGCATCATCGGCCCCGACCGGCTCGCCGCGGAACGGGCCGACGTCCAGGCCCTGGTCGGGGCGTGCGGGCAGCTGCCGCTGGCCACCCGGATCGTGTCCGCGCGGCTCGCCGCCCGGCCCGGCTGGCCCATCGCGTCCCTGGCGGCCCGGCTCACGGACGAGGCCCGCCGGGTGAGCGAGCTGAAGGTGGGGGACCTCGCCGTCGAGGCGGCCTTCGACCTCAGCTACCACCACCTGCCGGCCGCCCAGGCGCGGGCGTTCCGGCTGATCGCGGTCGCCACCGCGGCCGACGTGGGGCCGCAGGCCGCCGCGGCGATCCTGCAGACCGGCGAAGAGGAGACCGAGGAGCTCCTGGAGGCGCTGGTCAGCGCCTCCATGCTGGAATCGCCGGCGCCGGGCCGGTACCGCGTCCACGATTTGCTCCGGGTCTTCGGGCGGGCCCGCGCCCGCGCCCACGACAGGGCCGAGGCCGACCTCGCCATCGAGAACCTGCTCGGCCACCTCCTCGCCACGGCCTGCAACGCCTTCGCGCAGATCGTCCCCGGGGACTCCGTCGTCGGCTCGCTGGCCTCTCTCGGCGCCCGCGGCTCGGAGTTCACCGACTCCCAGGGCGCCCGCCGGTGGGCCGCCGAGCACTTCGAGGCCGCCGTCCTGGCCGTGCAGGCCTGCGCCGACCACGCCGACGACGAGCCCTTCGGGAGGCTGCTGCCCGCCGCGACGGACCTGCTGGTCGCCCTGAGCCCGTTCGTCGGCGACCTGCGCCACGAGCAGCTCGCGCCGGCCGCGCTCCGCGTCTGCGATGCGGCCAAACGCCGCGGCGACCAGCGTTCGTTCGGCCGCGCGCAGTGGCTGAGCTGCTCGTTCGCCCTGCGGGCCGGTCGGCTGTCGGCCGCCCGCGCCCACGCCGGGCGCGCCGTGCGGGCCGCCCGCGCGGCGGACGACGTGGCGATCCTGCGCCAGGCACTGAACGACCTCGGGCTGATCGCCGTCACCCTCCGGGACTTCGACGCGGCCATCACGCACTACGAGGAGGCGCTCGCCCTGGCCCGCCGGCTCGGGCACCGCTCGGGCGAGATCGCCATCAGCCTCAACTGCGCGCTCGCCCATGTGCGCCTGGGCCGTACCGACACCGCGCTGCGCACGGCGCAGGAGGCGCTCGACGCCGTCCACGAGCTGGAGGACGACTCCGCGCTGGCGTACGCCCTGTACGTCCGCGGCGTGGCGCTGACCGGCGCCGGGCGGTGCGAGGAGGCGGTGCGGGCGCTCACCGAGGCCCTCGACGCCTGCCGCCGCGCCGGAGACGACAGCCGCGAGGTCCATGCCCGCTACCGGCTGGCCGACGCGCTGCGCCGGCTCGGGCGCCTGCCCGCGGCGGAGTCCATGGCCCGCGAGGCCGTCGCACTGGCGCGCCGGCGGGGCGACGAACCCGGCGAGGGACAGGCGCTGCTGGTGTGCGGCAGGGTCCTCGCGCAGCGCTCCGACGCGGAGGGGGCGCGGGTGTACCTGGGGCAGGCCCTGCAGATCTTCGACGTGCTGGGGCTCCCCGAGCGCCGCGACGCCGAGGAGCTGCTGGAGTCCCTGGCCGGCCCGGCCTGACCGGGGGCCGGGCCCGCGGCCCGGACACGAGGGGAGGGTGCCGTCCCGTGCGGACGGCACCCTCCCCTCTCGCGTGTGCCGGGACGCGCGGGCGCGCCGCGGGTGCGAGCGCGGGTCAGAGGATCGGCGGGTGCACCTCGTTGCCGGTGTTGTTCCACTCGGGCTCGATGCTCGCGGCCACCGCGGACGGACGCTGCGCGGGCTGGTCCGTCCACAGCACCGCGCCGGCGGCCGCGACGGCCGTCAGGCAGAGGGCGGCCAGGGCCGACACGCTCTGCGGGCAGCGGGTGGACGTGCGTCGGTGGTTCATGAAGGGGCCTTCCGTCCCGGGTGCGGGGAGAACGCTGCGCACTCTGCCACCCGGCGGTCCGCCGCCGATCTACATCCGATCGACGGCCCGCCGCCGGACGCCGACCACGGCGTCGAACGGGCGTCCATCGGCCCCCGCCTAGCGTCGTCGTTGTCCCGGGGCAACCGCCTCGGGGCACCTCACGAAACACCTCCGAAAGGGGAGTCACATGACCCGCAACCACAAGGTCGGCCTGCGTCCGCGTCTCGACAAGGTCGTCAAGAAGGGCTGACGCCCCGGCTGACCGGGTGGCCGCCGCAGCCCACGGGCTCCGGCGGCCACCCGGCCCCACCCACCGCCGCACCGCCCCCGATCCTCCGCTCCGAACCCGTCGGCCCGCCGGCCGGAAGGTGGCCCCATGTCCCTCGGTACCGCTGCGCCGATGTCCCTGATCCCCGTGGTCGACGAACGGCTCAGGACCACCAGTCTCTGCCTGGCCGTGGCGTCCGGCTCCCGCGACGACCCCGACGGCCTCGGCGGCGCCGCCCACCTGCTCGAACACCTCGTGATGTCCCTGCCCCTGGCGGGCGGCGCCTCCTTCAGCGAACGCGTCGAGCGGCTCGGCGGGCGGGCCAACGCCGAGACCGGCCTGGAACAGATGCTGTACTACGCGCAGGTGCACGCGGACGACGCCGACGAGGCGGCCACCCTGCTGCTGCGCGCCTTCACCGCCCCCGGTTTCACGCAGAGCGCCCTCGACGACGAGCGCGAGGTGGTCCTGCAGGAACTGGCCGCCGCGGCCGCCGACCCCGCCGACGCCGTGCAGGACGCCGTGCTCGCCGCGCTCTTTCCCGGACACCCCCTCGGCCGCCCCGTCGGAGGCGACCCGCGGCAGTTGCGCGCCGTCACGCTGGACGACATCCGCGCCGCCCACGCGGCCCTGGTGAACGCGCCGGCGGCCCTCACCGTCGTCGGCCCCCGCATCCCCGGGGCGCTGCGCGGCCTGCCCCGCGGGACCCGGCCCGCGCCCGCGGCCGCGGTGCCCCCGGCCCCGCTCCGGCCGGTGTCCAGTCCTGCCTTCGCCCTGCCGGCGGAGGCCGACTACTCCTGGCTGTGCCTGGGCGCCCGGTCCCCCCGGGCCGGCTCCCCGCTGCGGCCCGCGTACACGGTGCTGGCGCAGCTCCTCGGGTCGAGCCCCTCCTCCCTGCTGTACCGGGCCCTGCGGGGCGAGCGCCAGCTGTCGTACGCGTTCCAGGCCTGGGACCGCGGCTACCGCGAGGCGGGGGCCTGGCGGGTCCTCATCGGCACCGGTCCCGACCAGGCCGGCGAGGCCGTCGAGGTGGTACGGGGCCTGCTCGCCCGCCTCGCGGAGCGCGGGCCGGACGCCGCCGACCTCCAAGCCGCCCGCCGCCAGGCCGCGATGGGCCTGGTCCTGGACGCGGAGGAGCCCATGGAGCGCGCCCGGCTCACCGCCGACCGCACCGCCGCGGGCACCCTGCCCTGGTCGCCGGAGTCCGAGGCGGCGGCCCTGCGGGCCGTCACCGCCGACCGGGTCCGCGCCGCGGCCGCCGATGTGGCCGCGCACCTGCTCGTCACCGTACGACCGGAGGCACAGCGATGACCGCAGCGGCCGATGCACGGACCGCGGGAGCGGCGGACGGCGCCCGCGCCGCCGCCCTGGACCCCGGCTACTGGGCCGGCGCCGAGGCCGCGGGCCTCGCGGTGCACCACGGCGGCCGCCGGCTCGTCGTGGGCTCCAGCACCCACGGCCTGACCGGGGAGACCGGGCTGCTCGTCGAGTACGCCGACCCGCCGGCCTTCACCGACGGCACCCTGGAGGCGGTGCTCGCGGCCCGGATCGCCGCCCACCCCGCGACGGCCCGCGTCGAGGTCCGCACCCCGGCCGGCACCTTCCTGCCGGCGCCGTGGCGCCGCTCGGTGACCTACGTCCGGCGCAGCGGACCGCCGGCCGCCCCGGTACTGCCGGCGGGGCTGCGGATCGTCCCGGCCGGCGAGGAGCACCGTGCGCCGGTGCACGCCTGGATGGCGCGCGCCGTCCGCGAGGGCGCTGCCGACCAGGGCCTGCACGGGGCCGAGGACGCGGTGGCCGCGGCCGTCGGCGAGGTCCTCGCCGACCCCTCCCGCTCCGGGTGGGTCGCCCTCCTCGACGGCGCCGCGGTCGGCCACGCGGTCCTCCTGGGCGGGCAGGCCGACGAGGTGACCGGTGCCGTCCGCGCCGAGCTGTGGGACGTCCTCGTCGAACCGGACACCCCGCACGCCGGGGTCTGCCGCGACGCCCTGGTCGCGGCCGCCGCCGGCCACGCCCACCGCCTCGGCCTGCCGCTCCTCGGGCACGTGGTCCACCACGCCGGCGAGGGCGAGTCGAGGGTGCTGGCCTCCCTCCTCGCCAAGGGCTGGCACACCGACCACGCCTACTGGAGCGCCGCCCCGGCCGAGCTGTCCGGGCTGCTCCCCGCCCCCGGCCACCCTGGACCTCGCCCTCCTGCACACCCTGCTCGACGTACCGGACCACGAGGACGGGCGCGAACTGGTCGCCGCCGCGCGGGCCGTCTCCGCGACCCTGCCCCAGCTGGTGATCTCCGTCGCCGCCCGGGAGGGGGTGCCGCTGGGCAGCGGCAGCTCCGACGAGCTCGCCCGCGCCCGCGCCCGCGCCGTCCGGTACGCCGCGTTCCGCGCGACCGCCGAAGCCGCCGCGCCGCACTGCCGCGTCGTCAAGGGCCCGTCCCTGGCCCGCCACTACCCGCAGGGCGTGCTGCGTCCCGTCGGCGACCTGGACCTGGTCCTGCCCGACCAGGCCGAACTGTGGGCGGCCGCCCACGCCCTCGCCACCGAACACGGTGCCGAACCGCACGAACTGACCCTGGTCACCGGCCCGGACGGCCGCCTGCACGTCCTGCTGACCCTCGCCTGGCCCTCGCCCGACCCGCTCGTCGAGCAGGAGCTGCGCGTCGAGCTGAGCACCGCCGCCTTCTACGGCGACCTGGGCGCCCTGCCCGTCCGGTACGCGCTGCCCGGGCCGCAGGGCCTCGCCGACCTGCTGTCCGTCGCCGAGGAACGCGTCGAGCGGCCCTTCCACGCCAAGGACGCCGTCGACGTCCTCATGCTGCTGGCCGCCGGGGAACTGGACGACACCGACGCCGTCACCGCGGCCCTCGACACCCTGCGCCTCGCCCCGGAGGGCCTCGAACTCGCCGCCCTCGTGCACGCCGTGGCCCCGCACCCCCTCCTCGACGCCCTCGCCGGCCGCCTGCGCCCCCTCGCCGCGCAGGAGCGCGCCCGGCGCGCCGCGGTGCCCGCCCGGTCCGAGCCCGCCGGGATCCGCGCCCGCCTCGATGCCGGCTTCCCCGTGTGGGGGATGCTGCTGGACACCTGCGTCGGCCGCGGCCCCGCCGACCGGCTCGAACTCGTCGACGGCCCGCGGAGCACCCTCGTCCACACTCCCGTCGGCTCGTTCCTGCTCGTCGCCGGCGAGCTGGTCGACGCCGCCGACCACGCGGCGGCCCTCGCCTTCCTCGACAGCGGGGCCCGCGCATGACCGCCGCCGCGGCCGCGGTCGACGTACGCGCCCTCACCCGCTCCTACCGCCCCCGGCGCGGCGGCCCCGAGTCCGAGGTGACCGCCCTGCGGGGCGTCGACCTCACCGTCGAACAGGGCGAGGTGCGCGGCCTCCTCGGGCCCAACGGGGCCGGCAAGACCACCCTCTGCAAGATCCTCTGCACGGTGCTCACGCCCACCGGCGGGACCGCGCACGTCCTCGGCCACGACGTGGCGGCCGACCCCCGCTCCGTCAAACCGCTCGTCGGCATCGTCTTCGGCGGCGACCGCGGCCTCTACGGGCGCCTCGGCGCCCGGCAGAACCTCCAACTGTGGGGAGCCCTCTACGGCCTGTACGGCGCCCCCCTGCGCCGCCGCATCGGCGAACTGCTCGACCGGGTCGGCCTCGCCGACCGCGCCGACGAACGCGTCGACGGGTTCTCCCGCGGCATGAAACAGCGGCTGCACCTCGCCCGCGGCCTGGTCAGCGACCCGCGGGTGCTGATCCTCGACGAGCCGACCACCGGCATGGACCCGGCCGCGGCACTCGACTTCCGCGGGCTGATCGGCGAACTCCGCGCCGAACGCCGCAGCATCCTCCTGACCACCCACGACATGGCCGAGGCGGAGAGCGTCTGCGACCGCGTCACGCTCATGGACCACGGGCAGGTCATCGCCACCGACGGGCCCGCCGCCCTGGCCTCCCGCCTCAACGCCCACGAGCGGATCGAGGCCTGCCACGTCCCGCGGGCCGCCCTCGACGCGATCCGCCTCCTGCCCGACGTCGTCGACGTGTGCCAGGACGGAGACCGCACCCGCATCGACGTCCTCGGGACCGCCGCCGTCAGCGCCGTGCTGGAGGCCCTGGTCGGCGCCGGGGTCACCGAACTCGGCACCGTCCGGCCGGACCTCGCCGAGGTGTACCTGCGGCTGATCGGCGGCGGCCGGGGGATGCGGGTGGCGCGATGAGACCGCTGTGGACCGTCTTCCGCCTCCAGCTGCTGATGACCCTGCGCACCCCCGACATCGCGCACGTCTTCGTCACCACCCCGCTCTACACGCTGGTCTTCCTCGCCATCCAGGTGCACGCCGGCCGTACCGACCTCGCCGGCTACGCCGTCCTCGCACCCGCCCTGATGGCCCTGTGGTCCATGGCGCTGCAGACCGCCGGCGAGCTCGTCAGCCAGGAACGCGACCGGGGCACGCTGGAGGCGATGGTCGCCGCGCCCGCCCGGTACCCGCTCGTGGTGAACGTGCGGATCGCCGCCGTGACCCTGTTCAGCGCCCTGTCCTTCGCCGAGGCGTGGATCGTCGCCCGCGTCGTGTTCGGCCTGACCATCCGCATCGAACACCCGGCCCTGTTCCTCGCCGGCGTCCTCGTCTCCGCCGTCGCCATGGCCGGCACCGCGGGGTGCGTCTCCGCCCTGTTCGTCCTGGCACCGTCGGCCCGGGTCCTGCAGAACGCCCTCAGCTTCCCCTTCTACCTGCTCGGCGGCGTCCTCGTCCCGGTGTCCTTCCTGCCGGAATGGCTGCGCCCCCTGTCGGACCTGGTGTTCCTGTCCTGGAGCGCCTCGCTGCTGCGGGCCTCGCTGGATCCCGCCGCCCCCACCGGGCAGGGCACGGCGATCGCCGCCGTCGCGGGCCTCGGCCTGGCCGGCGCGGCCACCGGCACCTTCCTGATCAGCCGGATGCTGCGCCGGGTCAAGCACACCGGCACCCTCGCCCAGACATGAGGAAAGCGATGGACACACTCCTGCGGACGACCCGCACCATCGGATACAGCGCCGCCAACGCCTACGCGGACTTCCGCGCCTCCTACACCTGGACCAGCTGGACCTTCGGCTGGCTCACCCGGATGCTCAGCCAGGTCTGCTTCTTCGCCCTGATCGGCCAGATGCTCGGATCGGCCGACAAGACCCGCTACCTCGTCATCGGCAACGCCGTCATGGCCTGCGTCATCGAGGCGATGACCGTGGTCGTCTCGACCAGCTGGGAGCGCGGCCACGGCACCCTGCCCCTGCTGGCCGCCGCCCCCGGCGACATGGGCTGGGTCATGTTCGGCCGCAGCCTCCAGTGGCCCCTCAGCGGCTCGGCGACCGCCCTCGTGTCCCTGCTCGCCGTGGGCCCCGCGTTCGGCGTGCACTGGCCGCCCTCCCGCATCCCCGCCCTGGTCGCCCTCGTGCTGGTCACCGCGTTCTCCACGTACTGCCTCGGGCTGTTCGTCGGCGCCTTCGTGCTGGCCGCACCCGAAGCCCGGAACATCATCTTCAACGCGTCCTTCCTGCTGCTCATGGCGGTGTGCGGAGCCGAAGTGCCCGTCACCTTCTGGCCCGGCTGGGTACAGGCCGCCGCCGCCGTGCTGCCGCCCACCCACGGCATCGCCGCCGTCCGCGCACTCGCCGAAGCCGGCGGCTCCGCCGCGGCCGTCGCCGTCCCGGCCCTGTGGGCCCTGCTCACCGGCGCCGGATGGCTGGCCGCCGCGCTCACCGCCTTCCGCCTCGGCAGCGCCCGGGCCCGCGCCACCCACGCCTTCGGCTTCGCCGCCTGACCGGCGCCCGCTCCACACCACGAGGGATCACCCATGCGCCACGACGACCACACCCCGGGCCGCGGCAGCGCCCCGGTCGGCAGCCCGGCCGGCGGCCCGCCCCGCGATCGGGCCGGCGACCCGCTCAGCGTCCTGCTGCTCAAACCGGACGGATACCTCCTGCCCGGCCTGCGCCCGCACCTGGACCGGCTGATCGAACGGCACGGGCTGCGTGTCGTGACCCGCTACACGCTCACCCTGGACGCCGCCGACGTCGAGGACGTCTGGCCCAAACTCGCCGCGGGCCCCTACCCGGTCGCCCACCAGCTCACCCTGCACTACATGACGGGCGGCACCTGCGAGGCGATCGTCGTCGCCGGGCCCGACGCCGTCGCCCGCTGCACCGCCATCCGCGGCGAGGTCCGGCGCGACTTCGGCGACACCGTCTTCGCCAACCGGCTGCACACCCCGACGGAACCGGACGAGATCCGCCCCTGCGTCGACAAGTTCCTCACCAGCCTGCCGCACGGCCTCCCCCACGTCCGCCACCACGACCCCGGCACCGCCCGCGGCGCCTTCGGCCGGCTCGCCGCCCTGCCCTCCTCCGCGATACGCGCCGCCACCCTGGACGTCTGGCGGCAGCAGCGCCGCTCCGGATGGCACTCCTTCCGGCTGGAGACCGCCCCCGGAGCCCACTCGACCTACCTGCTGCCCGGCGACTCGCACTCCGTCGACTACGGCATGTCCGTCATCGCCGAGGTGCTGCCGGGCCTGACCCTCCACCAGATCATCACCGCGTACATCGAGATGGACGTGCGCGGCGAGAGCCGCCTCCACAGCGGGACGGCCGAGGAGACCCTGCACCTGGCCGACCGGATCACGGCCGCCGGCCTCTTCGCCCGCGCCCGCGCCACCCGACCCGCAGCAGCAGCAACCGACCGACCGGCATGAGGAGGCCGACCGCCATGGACCACCAGCAGCGAGTGCTCGACGCCCTCGACGCCGACGACCCGGCGCCGCACCTGAACCTGCTCGCCGGCGGCCCCGCCGCCGTCGACTGCCCCGACCTCGGCTCCGGCCGCCTCGTCCTGACCCGCCATGCCGACGTCCGCCGCGCGCTGCGCGACGACGCCTTCGGCTGCGCCCCCTCCGCCGGGCACTTCCTCGCCGGCCTGCCCGCGGCCCTCCGCCCGGCCCTGGCCCCCGTCTCGTCGTGGGCCCTCTACACCGACGGAGCCGACCACCGGCGGCTGCGGTCCCTGCTCGCCAAGGCCTTCACCCCCCGCCGGATCGCCGCGCTCGAAGCCGGCACGACCGCCGCCGTCCGCGGCCTGCTGGGCCGCCTGGCAGCCGCAGGCGGCGGCGACGCGGTGCGCGGCCTCGCCTTCCCCCTGCCCGTCCTCACCATCAGCGAGCTGCTCGGGCTCCCCGCCGCCGACCGGGACCTCCTCAAGCAGTGGTCCGACGACCTGATCCGCCTCGTCGAACCCGACCCGTCCGCCGAGGACACCGAACGCATCGGCCGCTCCTGGACCGCCCTGTGGGAGTACTTCGGCGCCGTCGTCGCCGAGCGCCGCGCCCGCCCCGCCGACGACGTCGTCTCCGGCCTCGTCCGGGCCGAAGCGGACGGCGCCCGCCTGACCTCCGACGAGATCGTCTCCAACTGCGTGTCCCTGCTGCTCGGCGGCCACGAGACCACCACCGGCCTCCTCACCTCCCTGCTCACGGCCGTACGGGCGCACCCCGGCCCGGCCCGCGACGCCGCCCGCTCCCCCGCCGCCGCGGCCGCCTTCGTGGAGGAGGTCCTGCGCACCGACGGGCCGTCGAAGATCACCGCGCGGACGGTGCTCGCCGACACCGAGATCGCCGGCGTCCCCGTCGCACGGGGGCGGCGCGTCGTCCTGCTGCTGGCCTCCGCCAACCGCGACCCCCTCGTCTTCGACCGGCCCGGCGCCTTCGACCCCACCCGGGCCCCCAACCCGCACCTGGCCTTCGGCCACGGCCCCCACGCCTGCTTCGGCGCCGCCCTCGCACGCCTCCAGGCCCGCATCGTCCTGGAGCAGTACGCCGCTCACCCGGCCCGGTTCACGGCCCTCACCGAACTGACCGCCTGGAAGCCCTCGCGCGTCCTGCGCTCGGCGTGCTCCCTGCCGCTCGCCACCGCCCGGGGGAGGGCCGCATGATCCTCACCGGGCCCCGCATCGAGGAGGAGCAGGCCGCCGGCCGCATCGTCATCTCCCCGTTCCGCGCCGAAGCGGTCAACCCCAACAGCTACAACTACCGCCTCGGCAGCACCGTGAAGAGCTTCGACGAGGCCACCCGGACCTGGGTCGCCTTCGAACTCCCCGAGGAGGGCCACGTCCTGGCCCCCCGCCGGACGTACCTCGGCCACACCGAGGAGGTCATCGGCAGCGACACGTACGCCATGTCGCTGATCGGCCGCAGCTCGATGGGGCGCCTCGGCCTGTTCCTGCAGGTGTCCGCCGACCTCGGGCACACCACCTCCTGCCACCGCTGGACGCTGGAGATGGTCGCGACGCGGCCGCTGCGCATCTATCCCGGCATGACCATCGGCCAGGTGTCCTTCTGGCACAACCAGGGCCGGGTCAGGCCCACTCCCGCCCTGTACGCCCAGTTCAACGAACCCCACGAGTCTGCGATCGGAGACCGGCCGTGATCCTCACCGGCGACGAGGTGCGGCAGCAGGTGGACCGGGGACGGATCGCCATCTCCCCGTTCGACCCGGCGCGCTGCACCACCAACTCCTACGACCTGGCCCTCGGCCGGCGGGTGCTCGTCTACACCGAGGAGGTGCTGGACCCGCGCCGCCCCGCCGCCCACGAGATCCGCGAGATCCCCGAGGAGGGCCTGGAGCTCTCCCCCGGCGAGTTCGTGCTCGCCGAGACCGCCGAGACCATCGGCAGCGACCACTACGTCCCGATGATCCACGCCAAGTCCGGCACCGCGCGCATGGGCCTGTTCGTGCACGTCACCGCCGACCTCATCGACATCGGCTTCGTCGGCCAGTCCACCCTCCAGCTCTACGCGACGCTGCCCGTGCGCATCCGCCCGGGGATGCTGATCGCCCAGGTCACCTTCTGGCAGCCGGCCGGGGCGATCCGGCTCTACGACGGCAAGTACCAGCTGGCCGACGGGCCGCAGCCCTCCCGCACGTACCTCGACCACCAGGTGCCGAGCCATGCCTGACCGCCGCACCGCGACCGCCCGGGGCGCGACCGCCGGGGAGGCGGCGGGCCGGGACGCGGAGGGCCGGGACGCTGCCGTGCGCTTCCGCGCGGTGCAGGAAGCCGCCGCGTGCACCTTCGCCCGCCGCTCCCGCCTGGTCGGCATGCCCGCCCACGACGGCCCGGACGCGTACGCCGCCGGCCGGGCGGTGGTGCCGGAGCTGCGCCGGTTCGCGGCCCGCGCCGCCGCCGACCGCCTCGACGGGTTCGTCGTCGAACTGACCGACCCCGCGCACGGGGCGACCGTCGCGGCCGTCGCCCGGACCACCCGCCTCCTCCTCGCCGGGCTGCTCGCCGCCGACGGCGACGAGGCCGCGGCGGGCCTGGACGGGGCCGGCGGGGAGCACTGGTGGTTCCGGGCCTGCGGAACGCGCTGGTTCGTGCTCGCCTTCGCCCCCGCCTACGGGCCGGACTCGCCGCGCCACACCTTCGGCTCCCCGTCCACGTTCCTCCTGCTCCAGCCGGTGGAGGCCTTCGACCGGCACGCCACTCCCCGCGGCACGGTCATCCCGCAGGCCGTCCGGGAGGACGTCCGCGACCGGTACGCCGCCGGCGGGCGGCCCTACGACGCCGCGCTCGCCGCCCAGGAGGTCGAGGCCCTGAAGTTCGTCTGGCCCGCGGCCCCCGGTGACGCCCCCGTCGCGTGGTGGCACGAGGGCCCGCTCGCGACCCCGGCGGCCGCGGGCGGCGGGGTCGCGCCGGAGGCTCCGGCGGGCGGCGTGGGCGGGGCCGCCCGCCCGGTCGCCGAGGAGGCTGCGGCCGCGGCCCTGCACCATGCGGCGTCGCCGCCTGCCTCGTGGGACGCTTTCGGCGCCCTGCTGGAGGCGGCCGGCGTGCTGGGGGGCGCGGCCGGGCAGCCGGTGGACCGCGAGACCGTCCGCGGACTCGTCGGCGGGCTCGCCGGCCTCGGTCTCGACGGCCCGTTCCGCCGGGTCGGCCTGTACACCGCGCGGCCCGACGTCGTACTCCCGGACGGCCTGCGGCCCGCCGCCCCGCACGGCGCCCCCGAGGAGGACGTCTTCCGCCTCGCCCTGGCCGCGGCCTGCCCCGGCGAGCCGTGGCCGGCCGGACCGGCGGACGGGGCCGTCCTCGCGGACGCGGTCCGCGTCCTGGGCGGCCGGCTCGGCTGCCGCGTGCCCGCCCTCGCGGCGGTGGCCGCCCTCCACCTGCTGCGCGGGCTCGCCTCCGCGGACGCCGCCGGACACCGCCGGATCCTGCGCCGCCTCGCCTGGCTCGGCGATCCGCGCACCTCCGACGCGGCGGAGCTCATGCGGCGGCTCACCGGCCCGGACGACCCCCTGGTCCGGCTGCCCGAACCCGCCTCGGCCGCACCCGCGGCACCCGTCCCCGGCGCCGTGCGCGGGACGGATGACGACGAGGAGCCCCTGCCGCTCGCGGACTGGCGCCGTCCGCCCCCGGCCCCCGGGGAGGAGCGCCGGCTGGGCGGGCGGGTCCGCGCCGTCCGCCGCCACCGCGGGCGGACCTTCGCCGACCTGTCCTGGGCCGAGGAGACCGTCCAACTCGCCCTCGACGGCCGTCCTCCGGTCCGCGTGCGCCCCGGCGACCTGCTCGCCGTTCGGGGCCGCGGCGGCCGCACCCGCACCGGCGCCCCCGTCCTGTTCGTCGACGAGGTCCTGCGCCACCGCCCCGCCCGCTCGCCGCGCAGCGCCCTCCGGGGCGCCGCCCCGGCGCCGGCGCCGAGCACGCCCGTGGTGCACGGCCTGCGGCCGCGGCTGGCCGCCCTCGGCTTCCTGGAGATGTCCTCGCCCGTCCTGGCCCCCGGCTTCTACGGCGGCTCCAGCCGCCCCTTCACCACCCGGCAGGCCGCCGGGAGCCGGCCCCTGTACCTGCGGGTGACCACGGAGCTCGACCTGGTGCGCCGCATCGCCGAGGGCCGCACCCGGGTGTACGAGATCGGCCCCAGCTTCCGCAACGAGGCCCTGCGCGGCGGCGCCGCGAAGGAGTTCCCGATGCTGGAGGCGTACGCGGCGGACCTGCGGATGGAGGCGATGGCCGACCTGGTCGCCGGCCTCGTCGCGGACGTGCTGGACGACCCGCGGCCGGCCCGCTGGACCACCTTCGACGAGGCGTTCGCCGAGACCTCCGGCGTCCGCCCCGACGACGCGGCGGGGCTGCGCAGGCTCGCCGACCGGCACGGCGGCACCGGCATGGCGCGCACCACCGACCCGGAGGCGCTCGCCCAGCGGCTGTGGCGTGCCACGTTCCGGTACCGGATGCGCGGCGTGGCCCTCGTCCACCGCATTCCCGGGCCCGCGTCCCCGTTCATCGCCGGGGAGGGCCGGGACGCCCGCCGGGTCTGGCTGTCCGTCGACGGCGTCGAGCTCGCCGAGGTCAGCGCGAACGAACGCGACCCCGACCGGCTCGCCCGGCGCCTGGCCGCCCAGTTCCGCCACGACCCCCACCCCGTCCACCGCGACTACCGCGACGTGCTGGAGGCCTTCGCCGACGGGGTTCCGCCGTGCGTCGGCGTCGGACTCGGCCTCACCCGCCTGGCCGGGCTCCTGCGACCGCCCGCGACCCGCCCGGCCCGCACCCGCCTGCGTCCCGACACCCCCGAGGAGTACCCGCAGCCATGACCACCACCACCGCGAACGAGACCTGGCTCGCCGCCAACGCCGCGCTCTGGGACGCCCGGGTGCCGGTGCACACGGACAGCGACTGGTACGACCTGCGCGGCTTCCGCGCCGGCGGACTCGCCCTCGACGACATCGAACGGGCCGGTGTCGGGGACCCGGCCGGGCGCAGCCTGCTCCACCTGCAGTGCCACTTCGGCCTGGGCACCCTGTCGTGGGCCCGCCTCGGCGCCGACGCCGTCGGCGTCGACTTCTCGGCGGCCGCCGTCGAGCGGGCGCGCGCCCTGGCCGCGGAGTCGGGCCTGAACGCCCGCTTCGAGCAGGCGGAGGTGTCCGCCCTCGACCTCGGCCGCACCTTCGACATCTGCTTCACGTCCTGGGGGGTGCTGATGTGGCTGCCCGACCTCGACGGCTGGGCCCGCGCCGTCGCCCGCCACCTCTCCCCCGGCGGCCGGTTCTTCCTCGCCGAGGGCCACCCGCACCTGTTCATCTGGGACGACGTGCCGGGCAGGGACGGCTACCGCCCCCTGCACCCGTACTTCCGCCACGGCGAACCCGTCGTGGACGCGGAGGCCGGCACGTACGTGGACCCGGCGCTGGCGCTCGGGCTGCCCCAGTACCGCTGGAACCACCCCCTGTCGGAGGTGGTGTCCGCGCTGGCCGGGGCGGGGCTGCGGATCACCGGCATGGCCGAGTACCCCGTCCTGCCGTGGCAGCCGCTGCCCTGGATGACGGCGGCGGACGAGCCGGGCTGGTGGCGGATCCCCGGCGACCCCTTCCCCCTGAGCTTCACCATCACCGCCACCAAGGACTGACCTCCCGCACCCCCTCCACCGACAGGACACCGGCATGACCACCACGCACCCCGCCCCGCACCCCGCCCAGCTCCCCGACGACGCCCGGCCGCGGACCGGCGCCGGCTCCCCGGCCTGGCCCCTGACCCGCGTCCCGCGCACCCCCGCCGACGTGCGGGCCGCCGGCTACACCGACTTCGTCGCCATGGTCAACCAGACCAACGTGCCGCCCGGCTCGCACGTCACCCTCAGCGAATGGGCCGCCTTCGGCCGCGTCGACTCCTCCTCGTCCGTCCTGGAGGTGGCCTGCACCACCGGGTTCTCCTCCCGCGAACTCGCCCGCATGACGGGCTGCTCGGCGGTCGGCTTCGACCTCTCCGAGGACTCGGTGCGCATCGCCCGCTACAACCACCAGGCCGTCGACCCGTCCCTGCGCCTGGACTACTTCACCGCCGACGGCGCCACCGCCGCACCCCGCGGCGGCCCCTTCACCCACGTCGTCGTCGGAGCCGCCCTCGGCTTCTTCCCCGAACCGGCCGCCATGGCCCGCCGGCTGAGCGGCTTCCTCACCGACGGCGGCCACCTCCTCGCCTCCCCGTTCTGGGCCGACCGGCCGCTGCCGCCCGAGGCCGAGGCCGTACGCCGCGAGGTCTTCGGCATCACCAGCCCCATGGAGACGTACAAGGAGGCCATGGCCCTCTACCGCGGCTTCGACGTCATGTACGAGTCCCGGCACGAACCGGTCCTCGAAACCGAGGAGGAGATCGCGCACTACTGCACCTCCACCGTCGACCGGGCCTGCGCCCAGTCCGGCATCGACGACCCCGCGGTCCGCGACGAGATGACCGAACGCCTCACCGAGATCCGCCGCGCCTCCAACCTGCTGCGCCGGCACCTGCGCTACTCGGTGCTGGTCCTGCGCCACGACCGGGCCTCCTACCCGGCCCGCTACGTCGAGCTGTTCTGACCCCCGGCGACGCAGAAACGGAAGACACCCATGGCCATAGCCCACGACGCCACCCGGGTCCGCGCCCGCGACCTCATCGGCCTCGAACAGCAGGAGATCGTCGCCGTCGACGGGCTCCTCGACTACCTGCGCTACGACGAGCAGGGCCGCCTCCGGGTCCAGGGCCACGACGCCCACGCGCTGCTCGCCGAAGCCGGCGCCCCGCTGATCTGGTACCTCGGCGACCGCGTCCGCGACAACTACCGCACCATCGACTCCGCCTACCGGGCGCACTTCCCCGGCCACCGCACCTTCGCCGCGGTCAAGAGCTGCTACCTCCGGGAATGCCTCACCGTCCTGCACGGGGCCGGCGCCGGCGCCGAGGTCATGAGCGGACTCGAACTCCAGATCGCCCTCCAGACCGGATTCGACCCGGCCGACATCGTCAGCAACGGCGTCGGCCGCAGCGAGGCGTACGCCGACGCCACCGTCGCGGCGGGCGTCGGCCTGACCGTCGTCGACTGCCTCGAAGACCTGCGACGGCTGGCCGCCGCCTGCCGCCGGCACGGCGTCCGCGCCCGGATCGGGCTGCGCGTGACGCCGCCCGTCGACCACGAGGGCATCTACATCACCCCCTCTTCCAAACTGGGCGTGGACTGGGAGGGAGGAGCCTTCCTGCGCCTGGCGCGCGCCGCCCTGGACACCCCCGAGGTCGACGTCGTCGCCCTGCACGCGCACCAGGTCACGCACTGCTCGCAGCCCGCGAAGTACCGCGCCGTCGTCGCCGGCGTCGCCCACGTCGCCCGCGAGGTGCGGCGCGAGCTCGGCCTCCGCTTCGAGATCGTCGACATCGGCGGCGGCCTGGAGACCCGCTTCCTGCTGCGCCGCTCCGGGCTCGGCGCCGAGGACTTCGCCGCCATCGCGAAGGAGGAGCTGGACCGGATCGGCTACCCCTTCCGGCTGCACATCGAGCCGGGCCGCTTCCTCACCGCGGACGCCGCCGTCGGCCTGACCGGCGTCAGCAGCGAGAAGCACAACGGCGACCGCAAGTACCTGGTCACCGAGATCGGCTCCAACGTGCTCATCGACATGCCCGAGGTGACCTACCACCCCCTGCCCACCGAGCTGCCGCCCGCCACCGCCACCTGGTCCGCGTACGACGTGGGCGACAGCACGTGCGCACCGGCCCTCGTCTGCCGCACAGCCGTCCTCCCGGACGGCCCGCAGAACCGCTCCCTGCTGCTCCTCAACTGCGGCGCCTACTCGACCGTCTTCACGCAGCTGTGGGCGTTCCGGCTGCCGAGGTACGTGTACAGCGACGGGGGCGCCGTCCGCACCGTCTTCGACGACGACGCCCAGCGCGCCATGTACCGCGCGCTGTACGGGTACGAGATCCGGCTGTGAGCGGCAGCGCACCGGTCGTCTGGATCAACGGGCCGTACGGCTGCGGCAAGAGCACCGTCACCCGGCACGTGGCCGGGCTGCTGCCGGAGGCCCTCGTGGTGGACCCGGAGGACGTCGGGCACATGCTGTGGCGGCAGCTCCCCGACGGGCTGCGGGAGGAGGAGTTCGAGCTGGAGCCGCTGTGGGTGCCGCTGACGCGCCTGCTGGTGGGCCGGTGCGCGAGGACGTACGGCCGCCCGGTCGTGGTGCCCATGACCGTCTCGCGGCCGCCGGTGTTCGAGCGGCTCGTCGGGGCGCTGCGCGGCGAGGGTGTCGACGTACGCCACTTCACCCTGGTCGCGGACGCGTCCACGATCCGCGGCCGGCTGCGGCGGCGCATGGCGGAGCGGGGGGAGGAGGCGGACGAGTGGGGGGAGCTGAGCTGGGAGGGCCGCCAGCTCGACCGCTGCCTGGCAACGCTGTCGGGGCCGCGCTTCGGCACCCACATCTGGACCGCGGACAAGGCCCCCGCCGAGGTGGCGCGGGAACTGGTGGCCCACCTGCGGCGGCACGGCGGGTCCCTTGCCGACGGCCGCGTCCGGGTGGCGGAGCCGTGAACCGACCCTCCGCTCGGCGGCGCGGCGCGGCCCGGGGGTGGGGCCCCGGCGTGGGCCTCCCGGTGGCCCCGGACCGCGCCGCGGGCGGGTCAGCCGCCGACGGGCCGGAAGATGCCGCCGGGGATGACCACCGGACGGTCGATCCTCTTGAAGCGGTACTCCATGGCCACGTCGTCGATGAGGAAGGGCATGCGGTTCGCCGCGTCCTCGATCACCGTGAAGGTGAGGTCGACCTTCTGGGGGGTGGACCGGTAGAAGGCGTCCGGCAGGGTGACCGTCACCTGCTCGTAAGAGCCGCTGGTCCCGCCCTTGTTCATGCGGTCGTGCAGCTCGTAGGGCGTTCCGTCCTCCGCCGTGGCCTCCACGACCAGCTGGCGGAAGCCGAAGCCGCTCGTGCCGCTCTGGACCACGTCGCTGCGCACCCAGAACGACAGCACCGGAACCCTGGACGCCGGTACGGTGACCTGCTGCGAGATGCGGCTCATGCCGGTCAGGCCCTTGCCGCCCAGCTCGGCCTTGCCGCTGCCCGAACGCGCCGGCCATGCCGAGGAGTTGTTGACGACATGCCCGGCGAACGGGGTCACCTTCTCGTGCCAGGACGCGTTGCCGCTCTCGAAGCCGGGGTTCGCCACATCGGACGTGCCCGCGCTGGCGCTCGGTGCGGCCATGAACATGCCGGTGGCCGCGACGGCGGCGGCAGCGGCGAGCATGCTCGATCTCCGCGCTCTCTTCCTCATGGATCTCCTGGCTGTTTCTCGGTGCCGAACGGGGACGCGCCGCACAGCCGGGCGGCCGGCCCCTCCCCCGCCCCCGGCGGAATGCCGAGGGGACGGTTTCTGGCGGGCCTCGCCCGGAACCCGGGCCCCGGCCGCCTCGACCGCGGCGCACACTGTAGCGCCCGGGCATGACAACGGCTCAGCGCCGGTGGCGACGTGGGCCGGCTGCCTGATCGTTCCGGCCCGCCGAGGGAACCTGTCGCACCGCGTCCGGCGACGGCGGAGGACGTGGGCGCGGTACTCAGCCGGCCGGGCTGCCGCCGCAGTCGTCCGGTGCGCTCGTGACCCGCGGCGGCCGAGCGCCGCCTGCCCTCTGCGCGGGCAGAGGGCAGGCGGCGGGTGTGGGCGTGGGTCAGTGGAGCTTGTTGACCGCTGTCGTGGTGGTCTTCTTGAAGGCGGGGACGGGGGCGTCCTCGAAGGTGCCCATCTGGGCCCAGCGGACGACCGTGACCGTCTTGTCGTCCCGGCCCACCGAGAAGAGGGCGATGTCGTTGGCGCCCCAGGACGTCCTGGTGTGCAGGCCGCGGACGCGGGCGCCCTCCTCGACCGGCAGCTTGCCGTGGTCGCGGCCCTCGGCTTCGACGTCGGGCGTGGCCTTCTCGATGCGGGCGGCGCAGGTGCGGATCAGGTCGTCGTAGTGCTTGGCCAGGGCCTTGGCGTGGGCGGGCGTGTCCGCCACGACGGTCAACTGCACGGCGGTGGTGTCCACGTCGGTCCGGAACTCGCGGTGGCGGTAGTCGTAGGAGGGCACGCCCTCCGTGCTCACGCAGAGTCCGAGGGCCTCCGGGAAGCCCTCGGTGACCGGGCCGGCGGTCCAGGACGACGACGGGTGCGGCGGCAGCTGGGACGCCGACAGGAACTTCGGCGCGGCGGGCTTCGGCGCGGCGACGGCGGCCGGTGCGGTGAGGAGCGTGCCGGCCGCGACGGCGGTGGCGGTGAGGGCGGTCAGGGCGCTGGTTCGGATGCGCATGGACATGGGTGTCCCCCGTGGATGAGTGCGTGGACGTGGATGCCGCGGCGGGGCCGGCTGGTCGGCGCGGGCCCGGCCGGTGCGACACCAAGAGCATCGGGGATCGCCGCGGCCGGGCGCAACGACCGTCGGCCGGTCCGGCGGGGTGGAACCATCCCATGCCGTCTGACGTGCAGGTATACGGGGTGCCTGGGATGCCGTCCCGGGCGGGGCGGGACCGGGTCGTACGAGGACGGGGGGACCGGTGTCGGCACAGGGCGGCGGCAGCGCCGGCGAGGTGGCGGAATGCGCGGCGCTGCTGCGGGAGCTGAAGGGGCGTACGGACCGCAGCTATGCCCAGCTGGCCCGCCGCCTGGGCATGAACACCTCGACGCTGCACCGGTACTGCGCGGGCGAGGCGGTGCCGCTCGACTTCGCCCCGCTGGAGCGTTTCGCGGCGCTGTGCGGGGCGTCGTCCGAGCAGCGTCTGGAGCTCCACCGGCGGTGGATGCTGGCCGTGGCGGCCCGGCGGCGGCCCCGTACGGCCGACGGGCCGGACGAGGTGCCGGAGGCCGGGTGCGCCGCGGTTGCCGAGAGCGGGACTGTGCCCGCGCCTGCGGTCGCGCCCGCGCCCGCGCACACGGTCGCGCCCCGCCGTCCCTGGTACCGGCGGTGGAGCCTGGTGGCCGGGCCGGCGGCCGTCCTGGCCGTGTTCGGGGTGCTCGGCGTGCTCGGGGCGCTGTCCGCGCTGCCGGACGCGCGGCGGGCGTCCCCCTCGGAGGGTGCTGCCCGGGTCGCTGCTCCGGCGGGGTCCGGGAGCGCGGAGGCCGGGGGGCGGGAGCGGAGGGGCGCCTCGCCCGGCCCGAGCGGAGCCCCAGCCTCCGAGCCGTCCGGGGGATCCGCCCCGGCGGAGCCGGGTGCTCCTCGCCCGTCCGGTGCCGCGTCCGCGCCGCCCCCTGGCGGGGAGGCCGGCGGGCTGCCGTTCGCCTGGTCCGCCAACGCGCACGGGTGGCAGTTCGGTTGCGGCCAGAGCTACGTCGTCGCCAAGCCGCCCGGCCAGGTGCCTCCGCCGCCCGTCCCGCAGGACGGGGCGGCCTGGGCCGCGGCGCAGGGTGCGGTGGCCGGCGGGGAGGCGTACGTGCGGGTCTCGGTGCAGGGGCGCAGCGACACCGCCGTCGTGCTGGAGGCGCTGCGGGTGCGGGTGGTCGGCCGTGAGGCGCCGGTCCGGGGCGGCGCGTACGCCATGGACCAGGGCTGCGGTGGGGCGGTCACCCCCCGGTACTTCGCCGTGGACCTGGACAAGGACCGGCCGCTCGCCCGCGCGGTCGCCGGGAACGACTCCGGCACGCCGATCCCCGCCGTGAGCATGCCCTACCGCGTCTCGGCGAAGGACCCCGAGGTGCTGCTGGTGACGGCCGGGACCAAGGGGTGCGACTGCCTCTGGTACCTGGAGCTGGACTGGTCCTCCCAGGGGCGGCAGGGCACCGTGCGGATCGACGACGGCGGCCGCCCGTTCCGCACCAGCGCCGTCGCGGGGCTGCCCCGGTACGAGTACGACACGCTGGGACGCCGGTGGGAGCCGTCCCGCTGAGGACCGGGCGCGGGCGCCCGGTCACGCCGGTGCGGCGGGGTACGTGCGCAGGGGGTGCAGGTGGAGTTCGTGCGGGCCCATGCAGTCCGCGGCGAGGGTGGCCACCCTCGCGCCGCACGGGCACGCCATGTCGGGGCCGCCGGTGCCGAGCGGCCCGCAGCAGCCGTGGTGGACGCCCGGGGAGTCGGCAGGTCGCAGGGCCGGAGCGTCCTGCGGGTGCACGATCACCGAGTTGCGGGGGCCGGCGGACACCATGCCGGTCATGTGGGGCGGCATGGTGTCCGCCGGCCCCCGCAACTCGGTGATCG
>NZ_RPSE01000389.1:0-5842 GCF_003949955.1 Streptomyces sp. WAC05292 | reverse complement strand
CTCCTCACCGCAGCCTGCTCGGCCGGCCCCGCGGAGCCCGCCGGCGGCGGGGTGGCCGGGCCGGCGGGCTCCGCGGGGCCGGCCGAGCAGGCTGCGGTGAGGAGGGCGGCCGCCAGGACGCCGGCCGTGGCTCTCGCCGCCGCTTTCGTGCGCGAGTTCGGCGCCATCGCCCACCCCTGAGGTTCGTTCGAACGGATCGGATCGTGATCGTAGCCCAGGGGGCGCCGCGGGCATCAGGCCGTCGCGGCGGCGCCCTCCGCCGTTTCGGCGCGGGCCAGGGCCACGACGCCCGCGCAGATCAGCGCGACGCCGGCCAGCTGCGGCAGGATCCACCAGCCCGTTCTCAGGCGCTCGTCGTACAGGACGACGCCCAGCACGATGCTGACCGTCGCGTCGCCCAGCGTCAGCGCCGGCTGCGAGGCCACCAGCGGGCCGCCCTGCATGGCGTGTTCGAGCAGCAGCAGCGCGCAGACGCCGCAGAGGGCGAAGCCGTACGTCTGCCAGGCCGTCAGGAAGGCCGCCGCCCCGCCCTCGGCGAGGAGCGGCACCGAGTCCTTCATCAGGGCGGCCGTGAGGGCGTAGCAGACGGCGGTGGCGGCGCCCAGGCAGCCCGCCCGGGCCCGCCCCGGCGGCCTGCGCAGCCCGGCGAGCGCCAGCAGCAGAGCGGCCGCCGCACATCCGGCGACGGCGGGCAGCCAGCGGTCGAGCGGGACGTGCGTACGGTTCTCCGACGGCGCGGCCGCGGCCAGCGCGAGGCCCAGCCCCCCGACGACCGCCGCGACGGCCCCCCACACCGCCGCGGGCAGCCGCTGCCGCACCGTCAGCGAGGCGATCAGCAGCGCGAGCGGCAGCTCCAGCACGAACAGCGGCTGTACGAGCACCAGCGCACCGGTGGCCAGCGCCGCGGCCTGGCCCGCCCCGGCCAGGACCACCGCGAGGATCCCGGCGACCCACACGGGCCGCCGCAGCAGGTCCAGGACGAGCCCCGGCCGGAATCCGCGGCTCTGCGGCACCGTCAGGGCGGCCCGCCGCTGGAGCACGGTGGCCAGCGCGTTGCCAAGCGCCGCGAACAGCGCGAAGAGGACCGGCAGCAGGACGCCCATCCGGTGATCCTCACGCCGCCTCGGGCGGGCCCGGCCCGCCGACACGCGCCCGGCCGCGCAATCCCCCCGTCGGGCCTCAGCCGCGGCGCCGCCCGGCGCGGGCCCGGGCGAGGGCGAGGTCGGCCAGGGCCTGCGGCGCGCCGTCCTGGCCGCGGATGCCGGGGAAGGCGTTGACGTCCACGATGAGCGGGGTGCCGCCGCCGGTGTCGACGACGTCGAGTCCGTACACGTCCAGCGAGAACACCTCGCCGGTCCGCATGGCGAGGTCCGCCCAGCCGTCGGGCAGGCCGGCCGGGTCGAGCGGCCGGGCCGGTCCGCGGCCCTGCGGGGCCAGTTCGGAGCGGCGCAGCGCGGCGAAGACCCGGCCGCCGATCACCCACAGTTTGTGGTCCCAGCCGCTGTTCGGGGCGAAGTCCTGGACGACGACCGGCTCACGGGGCCACTGCGCGGCGAGCTCCCGCAGCCGGGCGCGGTCGTCGACGCGGGCGACGAGGTCGTGGCGGCGGCTGTGGCGGCTCTTGACCACCACGGGCGGGTCCGGCAGGCGGCCGTCGCGCAGCGCCGCCTCCTGCGCCGCCCAGGCGGCCAGGGAGGCGTGCGTGCGGGTCGCCGCGAAGGGCAGGCCTGCAGCGAGGGCCAGCGCGGCCATCTCCGTCCGGTCCTGGCAGAGTCCGGTCGCCGCGGCCGAGTTCACGACGACGGCGCCGCGCCCCTCCAACTCCCGGGCCAGCGCCAGGGCCCGCGGGGTCCGCGCCTTCAGCAGGTACACGTCCGCCGGCGCCCCCGCGGGGTGCTCCGCGGCCGGGTCCAGGGCGTCCACGCGGTGTCCGGCGGCGCGCAGCAGGCCGGTTGCGGCGGCGAGCAGCGGGTGTCCGGGCTCGGGTGTGATCAGGCAGACCCTCACAGCGCGGCCTCGCCCGTCCGGGGCGACGGCAGGGCCAGCGCGGGCGCGCCTGCGGCCGCTCCCGCGCCCGCCACCGCGGGCGCCGTCCGCGCGAGCGCAGGCGCGGGCGGCCCGGCGGAGTCCGCACCGCCGCGGCGGGCGAGGCCGAGGACGGCGCGGGCGACGCGCGCGGCCGCGTCGGGGACCTGCCGGAAGCTGGGGAAGTCGTTGACGTCGACCACCGCCGGGCCGTCGGGCCCGAGCAGCACGTCCACCCCGTACAGGTCCAGCCCGTACACCGCTCCCACGCGCGCGGCGATCGCCGCGACCTCCGCGGAGAGCGGCACGGGGCGCTCGCGCACGGCCGGATCCGGGTGGAGCGGCGAGCGGCGCTCCGTGGCGAACAGTTCGCCGCCGACGGCGTACACCTTGATGTCGCTGCCCGAGTTCGGCACGTACGGCTGGGCGATCAGCATGCCGCCCTCGGCGGCGAGTTCGGGGAGCAGTGCCTCCAGCCGCTCCGGGGAGGACACGAGGCGTACGCCGCGGCCGGAGCTGCCGTCGGCCGGCTTGACGACGAGCGGGTACCGGGCGGAGGGGACCTCCCGCAGCAGCTCCGGCCGGGCTGCCGCGTAGGTGGCCGGCACGGGGAGGCCGGCTGCCTGCCCGAGGGCCGCGGCGAGCGCCTTGTCCCGGACGCCGCGGATGGAGCGGGCGTCGTTGACGGTGGTCATCCCGGCGGCGGCGGCCGCCTCCAGCAGGACGAGTCCGGGGCCGCCCGACACCGTCTTGAGGACCCAGGCGTCGTGCGCGCCGGAGCCGACGCCCCCGGTCATGTCCAGCAGCGAGCCGCCGGGGCGCACCACGTCGACGCGGTGCCCCCACGCGGTGAGCTGCCCGATCACCTCGTTGGGCATCCCGTCGTGGCGGTAGTGCTCCTCCACCAGGAAGCACAGCCTCATGGACCTGGACATTCCCCACCCCATCATCGCCGGAGGTCCGCCGACTACGTCCGGCGAATTGTGATGTCACAGGATGTCATGGACCACAATGTGATGATCAGTCCGGTCCGCGGTACGCGTGCGCATCGGTCTCCGTCCCGGCCCCACCGCGGGTGCGCGCGGAGACCGGGGCCCCACGGGCTCACACGCAGCACCCCGCCCGGCCGGTTCCGCCGGTCCCGGGAACGCCGTACGGGGGCCGGGCCGCCGGGGAAGTCGGCGGCCCGGCCCCCGCAGGGCCGGCGGGCGCGGTCAGACGGCCGCGGGGACCGGCACCGAGACGAACGTCCTGCCGGACTCGTTCTCCACCAGGACCTCTCGGACGTCCGCCGGGTCCACCCAGGCCGAGCCGTCCAGGGCGGCGCCCTTCGCCTCGCCGCCGGCCGCCCCTCCCGGGCCGCCCGCCTGGGCCTGCCCGCCGACGACCCAGCTGCCCGCGGTGCTGCGCTTGCCGTCGCGCGAGACCACCACCAGCCGGCACCGCTCGCCCGCCGGGACGCCCGTCACGGCCGCGTGGACACGCACCCACCTGGCGGCCGGTGTGACCTTCACGGTCATCCGCGCCCCGGTGCCCGGGTCGGTCGCGGAGGCCACCCTGGTCCCGGCCGGCGGCGGCGACGGGGCCGCCGTCACCGCCGGGGACGGGTCAGGCGGCGGCGCCGCGACGGGCTCGCCCCCGCCCACGCGGGCGCCGGTCCAGAACACCGCCGCCAGCGAGGCCGCGGCCGCAAGCCCCGCCAGCCCCCACCGCCTGCGCCGGGCCGCGGCGGCCTCGCCGCGCACCCGCCGCAGCGTGCGCTGGAGCAGCAGGTCGCCCCCGGCCGGCGGCCCGTCGAGGAACGCCTCCGCGGGCACCTCGCCCAGCGCCGCTTCCATCTCGCGCAACGCTGCCACCTCCTCGCGGCACCGCAGGCAGCCGCCGACGTGTTCCTCGACCCGGCGGACGTCCTCCGCGTCCAGGACCCCCAGAACGTACGGGCCGAGGAGTTCCTCCTCGTGCTCGTGCCGCTGCCGGTTCATGCCACCACCTCCCGCAGTCCGGCGGGCTGCTGGGGCGGCCTGCCCGATCGATGTCGACGGCCCTTGCCGGCGCCGCCGTTCTGCCGGAACACCTCGCGCAGGGCCTTGAGCGCGTAGTGCGAGCGCGACTTGACCGTACCGGCCGGGATGCCCAGGCTGTCCGCAGCCTCCGCCACGCTCAGCTGCCGGTAGTACAACTCCTTCAGCACGTCACGGTGTTCCGGCGACAGCTGGTCGAGCGCACCCAGGACGGTCATCGTGTCCACGACGGAGTCGGCGTGGTCGACCTCCACCGGGGGAGCGGCCGCCGCCCCGGACACCTCCTGCGGCCGGGCCGCCTTGGCCCGGTACCGGTCGGTGATGATGTTCCGGGCGACGGTGAGCAGCCAGCCGCGCACCGAGCCCTTCCCGTTCACCAGGACCTCGGCGTGCCGCCAGGCCCGGATCAGCGTCTCCTGGACGACGTCCTCGGCGGTGGCCCGGTCCCCGGTCAGCCGGGTGGCGTACGCGAGCAGGGCGTGGCCGTGCTCCTCGTAGACCGACCTGATCAGCGCCTCGTCGGTCGCGCCCCGCCGGGTACGGGGCCACAGTGGTCCGGCCATATCGCCCTCTCGTCCTCACTCACCCTGCCGTGCGGTCAGAACACGCGGCCGGCGGAGCCGCCGGTTCAAGTGACCTGCGTCACATCGCGGATGCCGGGGGCGGACGGGGGATCAGAGGCGGCAGCGCACACCCCGGTTGAGGCAGTCGACGACCGCCGCCATCTGCTCGTCCGTCATGGCGTTGACGAACATGGCGTGGTCGGTCCGGGGATCGTGCCGCTGCTCGGGGAAGGAGTCGACGGCGACCGGGGTCCCCGGCTCCACCTCGTACTCCAGCCCGATCCGCAGCTGCGGCACCGGGAAGGAGTCCGCCGGGCACACGCCGTTCTCGGCGGGGAACCCCAGGTGGGCCCGGTGGTCGGGGCTGTCGGTGTCCAGGCCGTTCCAGCAGCTCGGGAAGACGAGCGTCCGGGTGATGCGCTCGCCCTCCGGGCAGCGCGGGTAGCGGGTGGTGGACCGGTCCGGCGTACCGGAGCAGCCCCAGCGGGCCCGGACGCCCCCTCCGTCGCGGGCGGTCCCCGCCACCGCGTCGCCGGTGACGGCGCGCAGGAAGCGCGGCATCGGCACGACCCGGCTCACGGGGCTGCCGCGGTACTCCACCGTGACGGCGGCCTCGGGCAGGATCCGGCCCGTGTTGCCGTGCCCGGCGGCGCGCTCGTGCGGGCGGGTCCCCGGACGGTCGGTGCGGCGCAGGACGGGCCAGTAGTACGTGGAGCGGTCGCCGCCGCGGCAGCTGGTCGCCGCGGCGGCCAGCGAGGCGTCCGTCGAGGCCGCGTCCGTCGACAGGTTGCCCGCGTAGGCGTGGGTGTGGTGGGCGCCGGCGGGGAGCCCGGGGGAGACCACCACGTTGTCCTCGTTGTAGTGGCCCTCCTCTCCCCGCCCGCAGTCCACGCCCACGGAGCCGGAGGAGGCCTGCGGCCCGACAGGCGGCGGATCGGCCGCCACGCCGGCCTCCGCGCCCGGCTCCGCCGTCGCGGGCCCGGGCGAGGGGCGTCCCGCGGCGCCCGGGCCGCCCGGCCCCGCCCCCCCGGGCCGGGCCGGGGCGCCGGGCCGGGGGACGAGCCGGAGGGGGCGTTCGCCCCGACAGAAGGGAACTGCCCCTTGGCGTACCGTCCCTCACGGCAGTTCAAAAACACCCTGCTCGGCACCGCGGCCGTGTCGTCCTCGCCGCGCTCAACGCGCCCGCCGCGCTGTCCTTCGCGCAGGAGCGCTACCACGCGTACCGGATCGCGC
>NZ_RPSE01000388.1:0-5860 GCF_003949955.1 Streptomyces sp. WAC05292 | reverse complement strand
CCCTCACCCCGGCCCGCACCCTCTCCCACACCCTCGTCCGCTCCGGCAAGCTCGTCTACTCCGCCCACTTCTACGGCTACACGGGCCCCCGCCACAGCGGCGCTACCGGCCTCGGGGAGACCAGCGACCCCCGCTACCAGGACCTCGGCCGGGACGAGCTCGCGCAGGTGGTGCACGACCAGGCCCTGTTCGCCGCCGCCGAGTCAGGGGCGCACTTCACCGCCCCCGTCTGGATCAGCGAGTTCGGCATCGGCGCCGACGAGGCCGCAGCCCGCCCGCAGGCCTGGTTCCGCAACCTGACCGGCCTGCTGTCCGCGGCCGACGCCGACTTCGCGTACTGGCCGCTCGTCGGCTGGAGCACCGCCGCCGACGGCACGCCGGGCGGTGACAGCTGGGCACTGCTCCGGTACGACCAGGCCGGCCGCCGCTCGGGCGTACCGGACGCGGGGGACTGGCGTACGCAGCCCTGGACCGGTCTCGCCGCCACCGCCGGGCGCACCGGACCCGTCGCCCCCGTCCCGTCCTGGCACCAGCTGACCACCGACCACCGCGACCACAGCGCCTCCCTGCTCACCCGTGCCGGCGGCGACTGGGACAGCGGTGCCCGCAAGGCCGTCTGCCCCGACGGATCCCGCCTGGCAGGCCTCTCGCACACCGGCGGACGCGGCCTGTGCAGCACCTCCGACCTGCGGGCCGCGGCAGGCCGGCACACCGTCGTCCCGGACGAGGCGCACGTCCCGCCGGGCGGCGACTGGGCCACCGGGTACACCAAGCTCCAGTGCCCGGCCGACCGCTTCCTGATCGGATACAGCCTGCGCGGCAGCCGCGTCTCGGCCGCCCTCTGCGCACCGGCCCGTACGGCGCTCCCCGCCGAGGGGCCGGGCCGCACGGTGTGGTTCGACCGGGGCGACGCCCGTCCGGCGGGCGCCGGCGGCGGGGAGTGGGCGTACGGCCACCACAAGGGCCAGTGCGGGCCCGCCGAGTACGCGGCCGGCATCGCCTTCACCACCCGCTTCGCCGCCCGCCCCGGCCCGGCAGCGCTCCTGTGCCGACCGCTGCCGCCCTCCTGACCGCCCGCGCCCGTCCCGCACTGATTTCCCATCCGATATGCCAAGTGTGATGAACGGGCGCCGGATTCCCCCTAGGGTGCCCGTACGCAGGCCGCGGGCGCCCCACACACCCGCTTCCGGCCACCAGCGCACCACTGCACCAACCACCTGGGGGGTTCATGCGTCGCAGAACCAGAGGGGCGGCCGCCGCGCTCGCCCTGTCCGTGGCCGGGACCGGCGCCTGCGTCGGCCTCGGCGTCCTGCCACAGGCGGGGGCCGTCACCCCGCCCGTGGCCTTCACCGCCGACGCCCTGCCGACCTGGCAGCCCAACGGCGTCGTCTGGGCCCTGGCCGAGGCCGGCGGCACCGTCTTCGCCGGCGGCACCTTCTCCGCCGTCCGCCCGCCCGAGGGCGGCGCCGGCACCGAGCAGCCCGCCGTGAACTTCACCGCGCTCGACGCCGCGACCGGCGCCCCGACCTCCTGCAAGCTCTCCTTCACCATCGGCAGCGGCACCGCCACCGTGCGCGCCCTCGCCCTCTCACCCGACAAGGCCACCCTGTACGCGGGCGGCTACTTCGGCGCCGTCAACGGCACCCCCGTCTCCAGCCTCGCCGCGATCGACGTCGCCACCTGCACGGTGAAGCAGTCCTTCCGCCCCGCCTTCGCGGCGACCGTCCGCGCCCTCGCCGTCAGCGGCGACACCGTCTACGCGGGCGGCGACTTCCTCACCGTCGCCGGCCAGCCGCGCCAGCGCTTCGCCGCCGTCGCCGCCGCCGACGGGGCGCTGCGCCCCTTCCGGGCCGACGCCGACGAGCCCGGCCGGGCCGTCGAACTCACCCCGGACGGGCGCAGCGTCGTCCTCGGCGGCGACTTCTTCACCGTGGGCGGCGCCTCCTCGCACGCCCTGGCCGTCGTGGACGCGGCGAGCGGCGCCGTCACGAAGGCCTATCCGAACTTCATCCACACCAACTCCGTCGTCAAGGACATCGCGACCGACGACAGCGGCTTCTACACCGCCAACGAGGGCACCGGCGGCGGCGTCTTCGACGGCCGCATCGCCCTCGACCTCGCCGGCTTCGGCCAGCGCTGGCGCGACACCTGCCTGGGCGCCACCCAGGCCGTCCTCCCGGACCAGGGGGTGCTCTACAGCGCCTCGCACGCCCACGACTGCTCCAGCGTCGGCGAGTTCCCCGACGGGGCCCGCCACCACCTCCTCGCCCAGCCCACCACCGGAACCGGGAAGCTCGGCTGGTCACCCGACACCAACGACGGCATCGGCGAGGGCATCGGGCCGCGCGTGATGGCGGTCGGCGCCAAGGCCGGCGTGCGCTACCTCTGGGTCGGCGGCGAGTTCACCACCGTCAACGGGGCCGCCCAGCAGAGCCTGACCCGTTTCGCGTCCACCGGCGACACCGGTGCCCCCACCACACCCGTCGCGAGCGCGGCGAGCTTCCGGCCCGGCGAGGTGCAGGTCCGCTGGCGCACCAGCCTCGACCTGGACGACAGCAGGCTGACGTACCGGGTGTACCGCAACGGCTCGGCGACCCCCGTCGCCACGCTGGCCGCCGACTCCCTGTTCTTCAGGCGCCCCCAGGCGTCCTGGACCGACACCGCCGTCACGCCCGGCCAGACGTACACCTACCGGGTGACGGCGACCGACGCGGCCGGCAACACCAGCGCCCTGTCGGCGACGGCGTCCGCGACCGTCCCGCACTCGGCCGACGCCTACGCGGAACGGGTCCGCGCCGACGGCGCCCAGCTGTACTGGCGCTACGACGACGCGGTCCTGCCGTACGCCGCCGACTCGTCCGCCGGCGGCAACCAGAACGGCGTGCACCTCGCCGGCCCGGCCCTGCGCCAGACCCCGGCGGCCGTCACCGGCGCGAGCACCGCCATCGGCTTCGACGGCGCCGCGACCAAGGTGTACGGGGACCGCCGGCAGACGGTCGGCGCCGCGTACAGCATCGAGACGTGGTTCCGCACGAACACCACCCGCGGCGGCAAGCTCTTCGGCTTCGGCAGCAACCAGGACCGCCGCAGCAGCCAGTACGACAAGCACCTGTACATGACGAACGACGGGCGCCTCGTCTTCGGCGTCTACAACGGCGCCACCCGCACCGTCACCACCGCCGGCTCCTACAACGACGACAAATGGCACCACGCCGTCGCCACCCAGGGCCCCGGCGGGATGGTCCTCTACGTCGACGGCGTCCAGCGGGGCACCCTGAACGTCACCACGCACGAGAACTTCGCCGGCTACTGGCACGCGGGCGGCGACAACCTGACGAGCTGGCCGAACCGGCCGTCCAGCGACTTCTGGGCGGGCCGCCTCGACGAGACCGCCGTCTACGGCAGCGTCCTGACCCCGGCGCAGGTACAGAACCACTACAGCCTCGCCTCGGCGCCCGCCGACTCGGTCGTCCGGGTGTCCGCCGCCGAGGACACGTACGCCAACGCGGGCGCGCCCGGCACCGCCTACGGCACCTCCGGGTCGCTGGCCGTCCGCGGCAACCCGCTGTACACGTCCTACCTGCGCTTCGACCTGCCGCCGGCGCCGCCCGGCACCGTGCTCAAGTCGGCCTCCCTGAGTGTGAAGACCAGCACCATGAGCGGCGCCGGAACCGCCGACACCGTCTCGGTGCTGCCTGTCGCCGGCGCATGGAGCGAGGCGGACACCACCTACAACACCCGTCCCGCGCTCGGAGGTCCGGCCCTCGCCACCTTCGGCCCGGTCCCCGACGGCTCGGCGGTCCACACCGCGGGCCTGTCCACGGCGCCGGTGGCCGCCGCCCTCGGCTCCTCCTGGAGCGTGGCGCTGACCGGCTCGGGCTCGGACGCCCTGTGGCTGTGGTCCTCCGAGGCGGCGGCCGCGGAGGGCACCCCGCAGCTGACCCTCACCTTCGGCGCACCGTAGCCGGGGAGGGCGCGGGCCGCACGGCTCCGCGCCCTCCCGCCCCGGTCAGCCCAGTTCGTACGAGAACGCGTACGGGACGGACGCGTCGCCGTGCCGGTACTCGAACGAGCCCGAGCCGGACAGCCCGGCCAGCCCGCCCGTACCCGAGCCCGGCACCACCTCGAACGCGCACCGGGTGCCTCCCGCGTCGAACGTGCCCTGCTCCCGCAGCAGGAACGTCCCCTCCCGGCCGTCCACGGCACCCGACAGCAGCTCCACCCCGGTGTACGAGCCGGTCGCGTCCCCCGTGTAGGCGATGGTGTACGCGCACGCCGTCGCCGGCGCCTCGATCCCGCCGGTGAAGGAGTTCACCACGGTGCTCCGCGCGATCCGCGGCACCACCCCCTCCGCCCCGACCGGCTCCTCCTTCCAGTCGGCGAACGTGAAACGGCCCGTGGTCCGGACAGCGGCCATGGCATACCTCCCGGTCGGCAGCCCGGCGGGCCGGATGCCCGCCGACGCCTGCGGCACCCACCCTGACGGCCATACCCGACACCCTCCGTCAGGATTTTCCGCGCACCCGCCGCACAATGGCCCGATGCGCGCCGACCGCCTCCTGTCCCTGCTCCTGCTGCTGCAGAACCGCGGCCGGATGACCGCGCCCGAACTGGCCGCCGCCCTGGAGGTGTCCGTACGCACCGTCCACCGCGACATCGAGGCCCTCGGCGCCGCCGGCATCCCCGTCCGGTCCGAGCGCGGCCGCGCCGGCGGCTACCGCCTCGTGGACGGCTACCGCACCCGCCTCACCGGCCTCACCGACTCCCAGGCCGACTCCCTCTTCCTCGCCGGCGCCCCCGGCCCCGCGCACGACCTCGGGCTCGGCGCCGACCTCGCCGCCGCCCGCCTGAAACTCCAGGCCGCGCTCCCCGCCGGGCTCGCCGACCGGGCCCGCCGGCTGGAGGGCCGCTTCCACCTCGACGCCACGGCCTGGTTCCGGGACGCCGATCCCGTCCCGCACCTGGCCGCGATCGCCCGCGCCGTCTGGGAGCAGCACGTCCTGCGCACCGGCTACCGCCGCTGGAACGGCGAGGAGCGCTCCGCGGTGCTGCACCCCCTCGGACTCGTCCTGAAGGGCGGCATCTGGTACCTCGTGGCCCACGCCCCGGACAAGCCCGTCCGCACCTACCGGGTGTCCCGCTTCCACCGGGCGGAGGCGACCGGCGAGCGCGCCGAGCGGCCGCCCGGCTTCGACCTGGCCGCCCACTGGCGGGAGTCCTCGCGCCGCCTCGACGCGGCCCTCCACCGGCAGACCGCGCTCGTACGGCTCTCCCCGCGCGGACAGCGGCTGCTGCCGATGCTGTTCGGGGCGGCCGGCGCCCGCGCCCTCGCCGACGCCGGTCCCGCCGACGCGGACGGCTGGACCCTCGTCCGGCTGCCGGTGGAGGCCCAGCCGGTCGCCGTAGGGGACCTGCTGCGGCTCGGCGCCGAGGCCGAGGTCGTCGGCCCGCCCGACCTCCGCTCCGCGGTCGCCGCCACGGTCGCGGCACTGGCCGCCCGCTACCCCGGTCAGCGGGGCGCCTCGACCTCCACGAAGCGCCGGCCGCGGGGCCCCCGGTAGAGCAGGCAGACCCATCCGAGCCGCTCCAGCACGGCCGAGCACTCCGCCAGCCGGTCCCCCTCCTCACCCGCCGCGCCACTGCCCGGCGGCCCGACCCACGACACCTGCGCCCGCCCCTGCGGCCCCTCCGCGACCCGGTACCCGGTCCGCACCCGGCGCCCCTCCCCGTCCACGGCCGACGGCGGGATGCCCGCAGCCTCCAGCGCCAGCGCCACGGCCCGCGCCCTCCACCGGCTCCCTCCACGGGGACGTCCGCCGCGAAGGCGCCGATCAGGTCGAGCACCAGGTGGAGCTTGGAC
>NZ_RPSE01000387.1:0-5874 GCF_003949955.1 Streptomyces sp. WAC05292 | reverse complement strand
CCTGTCACGCCTCCCACGCCGCCTGCGCCGCCCGCGCCCCCTCCCCCGCGTACCGTCTGTTCCGTGCTGCTGCGTATCGCCCTCGTCACCGGCTCGCTGATCGTCACCGGCCTGCTCGCGCACGGCTCCCCCGCGCATCCGGGGCCCCGCCGCGCAGCGCCGACCCCGGCTCCGCCACGCCCACTTCCGTCCCAGGCATACCTGGAAACCCATCAGCCCCTCCCGGCGCCTCAGATCGCCACACGCCCCCGCGAGACCGGCGACTGCGGCCCGCCCGTGCTCGCGGACACGCCCCAGAACGCTACGCGGCCGGGCCAGGTGGGCGACTACAGCCTGCAGTAGCCGGACGTGGGTGAGCGCGGGTGACAGTATCCGGATTACGGGAGATGATGTTCGGCGTCTGTTCGAGTCCGCGTGCGCCCGACTGACGCTGGGGGAACAGGACGTCTACCAGTCGTGCGGCGCCGCGACCGGCGTGACTCCACGTCACTTCTGGTACGAAGGAAACCCTTTCTGGTGCGTCCCACTCGTGCGACGGTCCTGTTGACCGCAGGTCTCGTCACCTTTCTCGGTGTTCCGTCCGCCGCGGCAGCCGAGGCCCCGCCCACCCTCTACGTGAACAACAACAGTTCCTCCTGCTCGGACGGCGGCTCCGGCTCGCAGGCCGTGCCCTTCTGCTCCATCTCGGCGGCGGCCAAGGTCGTGGCGCCGGGGCAGACCGTACGGATCAAGACGGGCAAGCGCTACGACGAGGCCGTCGCCATCGACCGCTCAGGCGCACCGGGCAAGCCGATCACCTTCGTGCCCGACGGGCCGGAAGACAGGCTGGTGGTCCTGGGCACCCAGCCGCTGACCATGACCGGCGCCTCGCACGTGGTGGTCCGCGGGCTGAGCCTCAGCGGCGGAATGCGGGTCAACCGGTCCGCCGACGTCGAACTGGACCACATCTACGCACACGCCCGAGTCAGTGGTGGGGAGGGCCTCGTGGTCGGCGACGCGAGCACGGATGTGCGCGTCAGCCGGGGGTGGTTCCAGGGAGTCCGGATCGAGGGCGGCGCCCAGCGCACCGTACTTGGCCGCAACGAGATCATCGGCAACGCGCGGGAGCCGCTCACCGTCGAAGACGCTCCCGCCACCGTCATCACGAACAATACGTTCCAACTCGGCTGCGGCACGGCCATCCCGCTCAGCGGCAGCTCGCCCGGCTCCGCCGTGTTCAACAACGTGATCAACGCCAAGTACTACGTCGGTCTGTGTGACCCCGCTCGGGGACGCACCGCCCTCGCGGTGTCGCAGAGCGCGGCGGCCGGCACACGGGCCGACTACAACCTGATCGCCGGTCCCTTCCAGACGGTCTACACCTGGGGTGGCGCCGCCCACCAGGACCAGGCCGCGTTCCACGCCGCGACAGGGCAGGGCGGGCACGACATCGTGCACCCGAGGACAGAGGACGCCTACACGAAGGCCGTGGACTCTGCCGATGCGACCGCGCCCGGCGTGCTGCTCACCGACCTCAGCGGGTATCCGGTCGTGGACGACCTGCGCGTGCCCAACACCGGCAAGGACGGCGGATACCTCGACCGGGGCGCGCGAGAGAGCCAGAACTCGCTGGAAAGCGTCCGGCTGGAACTCGACCAGCCGTGGGCGCCGGCCGGCACCGCCGTGAAGGCGACGGCCACCGCGGTCAGCGCGTGGTCCGGCCCGCTCACCTACCGCTTCGACTTCGGTGACGGCTCGGCCCCGGTCGTCACCGGCGAGCGCACTGCCACGCACGTCTACAGCTCGCCCTGCGAGTGCACGGCCACGGTGACCGTGTACAACGAGGCCAAGCTGCAGATCGCCGCCGGTGCCAAGGCCAAGGTGACCGCGCCCGGTCCGCTGACGGCCGGCTTCACCTCCCGGCCGTTCCTGCCGACCGCCGAGGACCCGAGGGCGTACGTCGCCCCGCTGACGGTGGAGGTCGACCCGCGGAGCACCATCGCACCGTGGCCGGTCCAGCAGGTGGAGGTCGACTTCGGTGACGGCGCCCAGGAGCGGGTGTCCGCGCTGGAGCCCGTCCGGCACGCCTACGCGCAGCCCGGCGACTACAAGGTGACCGCGACCCTCAAGGACGCGAAGGGCGCCACCTCCACGGTCAGCCGGACCGTGCAGGTCGCGTACGCCGCGTCGGGCTACGTGCCCGTCCACCCGTTCCGTGTCCTGGACACCCGTCTCTCCAACAGCCCGGTGCAGGCCGGCACCGCCGCCCAGGTGGCCGTGCCGGTGGTCTACTACAGCTCGGGCCCCCACCACACGGGCGGGGCGACCGCGGCCGTCCTGAACGTGACCGTGACCGGCGCCACCCAGGACACCCACCTGAACGTGTGGCCCTCGGGCCAGCAGCGACCGGCGACCTCGAACGTGAACGTCCGCGCGGGCGGCACCTCGTCCAACACGGTCACCGTGCCCGTCGGCTCCGACGGCAAGATCCTCGCCCAGCTCAACTCCGGCCAGGGGCACGTCGTGGTCGACTTCGTCGGTTACTACCAGCCCAACACCGGAAAGAGGTTCTACCCGGTCACGCCGACCCGTCTCGCCGACACCCGCACCACGGGCGGCGCACTGGGCGCCGGCCAGACCCGGACCGTCAAGGTGGCGGGCGTGCGGAGCATCCCGCCGGACGCCCAGGCCGTCGCGCTCAACCTGACCGGCACCGGCGCCACGACCGAAACGCACGTGATCGCCTACGCGGAGGCGGACAAGCGCCCCACCACCTCGAACCTCAACCCCGAGCCGGGCAAGGACAAGTCCAACCAGGTCATCGTCCCGGTCGGCCCGGACGGCACCATCACCCTCTACAACAACGCCGGCTCCACCGACCTCGTCCTCGACGTGGTCGGCTACTACCACGAGTCGGGTGGCGGGGCGCTCTTCACGCCGGTCGTTCCCAAGCGGCTCGCCGACACCCGCACCACGGGCAAGCTCGCCCCGGGCGCGACCACCACCGTCGCCGGCCTGCCGGCGGACGCAGTGGGCGCGGCCCTGAACGTCACCGCCACCGAGACCACCAGCGCGGGCTTCCTCACCGTCCACGGATACGGAACCGCCCGCACGGACGCAAGCAGCCTCAACACCCGTCCCGGCGAAACCGTCCCCAACCACGTCACCACCCCCGTCGGTGGCGGCAAGGTCAGCATCTGGAACAGCTGGGGCGGCAGCAACCACGTGATCACCGACGTGTTCGGCTATTTCACCCACGGCTAGGGCCTGTCCGATGGGTCGTGTGAGCTGACCAGGACCGTGGCCTAGGGTTCGTTAGGACGAAGGGGGCCCGCATGTCACGTGATACCGCCGAAGCAGAGGCGGGAATGAAGGGGATCACGTTTCGTGCCTGGCACGGAAAGCACTACGTGACCCTGGCTGAGCTGCTGGTTCGTCTTGGGAGCTTCGGCTTGGACCTGACGTGGCGCGTCGAGTTCGACGAGATTGTCGATCCTCGCTGTGTCGAGATGAAGAAGAGGTCCGCCGACTCCGGCATGGACACGTTGACGCTGTTGTCGTTGACGACCCCCTTCCTCCAGCTGATCGACGCCGAAGCGCGGGGGTTCGCTGGTGACGAGTTGGTGGTCGTCCTGACCGAGTTCGACAGCTCCTCGTGGGACGTCAGGGCTGTCGACGATCGCGTACTCAGCGAACTTCGCCACCACTACCCGAGCGCCGAGGATCTCTGAACGGGGCGTTTCACTGCGGACGGAGCCATAGACGGATCGCGGCCACGGTGACCGTCCCGTGGAAGGCATATGCCCGCTTGTCGAAGCGTGTGGCGACGGCTCGGAAGTGCTTGAGCTGGTTGATGGTCCGCTCGACTTCGTTGCGGCGGCGGTAGATCGGCTTGTCGAATCCTGTGGGTCTGCCGCCTTGACTGCCGCGGCGCCGGCGGTTGGCCCGCTGGTCTCTCGGCTCAGGGATCGTGTGCTTGATCTGGCGTCTGCGCAGGTGAAGCCGGTTACGGCGTGACGAATAGGCCTTGTCTCCCCCGACGTGATCGGGCCGGGTGCGCGGTCGTCCACCAGCCTGCCGGGGCACACGGATCTCTTCCAGGACGGAGATCATCTGCGGGGCGTCCCCCCACTGGCCGGGCGTGATGACAAACCCGAGCGGGCGACATCCCCCTTCACCGGCAAGGTGGATCTTGCTTGTGAACCCGCCTCGCGAGCGTCCCAGACCTTCATCGGAGCGGTGACGCGCCGGGCCCCTGCGCTGACCCGGGATCTTCGGTGCGAGGGTGGAGGCGCCAGCCGCGTGCTGATGAGCGCGGCAGGTCGTGGAATCGACGCTGACCATGGTCCAGTCGATCCTGCCCTCGGCATCGGCGTCAGCCTGGACGGCCCGCAGGATTCTCTCCCCACGTGCCGTCCGCTGACCACCTGCGATGACGATCGTGGACTGTCTTCCAGCTACCGAACCAGGGAGGCAGGTCCCGCCAGGGAAGGCCGGTCCGCTGCCGGAACAGAATCCCGTTGATCACCCGACGGTGGCACTGCCAGCGTCCACCCCGCCCGCGATTCGCCGGCAAGTGCGGCTCCAGCCGAGCCCACTCCTCATCCGAGAGATCTCCCCGCCCCATACCCCACGGAACGATTTCCCAGCAGGAGCGTCACACGACCGATCGGACAGCTCCTAGCCCGTCCCGCGTTCATACGGCCCCGGGCCGCCGCCATCCGCGGCGGCCCGGGCCCGCAGAAAAGAGGATGCACCCGGCCGACCGGGCTGCTAATCAAGCGATGTGACAGACAGTCTTCAATACTCCGCCCTGCTGCAACTGATCGACGAAAGGTCGGCCGCGTTCAGGAGTGCGGTTGCCGCCGCGCCCGGCCTCGACGCGCCCGTGCCGTCCTGCCCCGAGTGGACGTTGTTCGATCTGGTGCACCACCTGGGTACGGGCCAGCGCTGGTGGGCCGCGATCGTCGCCGCGGGCCCGGCCGAGGCCCCGCCGGCCAAGGGCGCCGCCGAGCCACCGCGTGACCTGGACACACTGCTGGCCTGGTACGACGACTCCCACGAGCTGCTGCTGAACACGCTGCGCGAGGCCGGCCCGGAACGCGAGTGCTGGGCGTGGTGGAGCGCAGGCCTGTCGCCGGCGAATGCCCGGGGCGTTGCCCGGCGCCGGGTGCACGAGGTGCTGGTGCACACCTACGACGCCCAGCTCGCCGCAGGCGCCGTGCAGCCGATGCCGGCGGACGTCGCGATCGACGGTGTCGCCGAGTTCCTCGACACCTGCAACTCCACCCCGGCGGCCTGGCCGCACGAGCCCGCCACCATCCACTACCACGCCGCCGAGGGCCGCTCCTGGCTCCTGACGCTGGACGACACCGGCGCCTGGCCTGCCCCCCTCCCGCACGACGCCGCGCCGCCCTCGGCGTCGGCCGCAGGCACCGCCGAGCAACTGCTCCTCTTCGTCTGGGGCCGCCTCACGCTGAACGACCTGACGATCCAGGGCGACCAGCAGGTGTTCGAGCAGCTGATCGCCTGGGAGCCCGAGGAGTAGCCGGTCTCCTCGTACGCCAGCGCCTCCCGCAGCACTGCCTGCTCGAACAGGCTGCAATCCCTCCTCCGTTCGCACTCGCCTGCTCACGGACGCTTGTGGCCCCCAACCGGCCGCGGACGCCCGCCCGGCCCGGCCGCGTAGCGATCTGGTGCCCCAGGGGTGGTCGCTGAGGTGCCTGATGCGGCCGGGACGGAAGTGGGCGTGGCGGAGCCGGGGTCGGCGCTGCGCGGCGGGGGCCCTCCCGGTATGGGTCCCCTTGGGCGTTGTTCCTGCTGGGGGTGGGGCGACAGTCTTTTGTCGGTGCGGGACGGGGTGGGCCGTCAAGGGTGGCCCGAAGGGGCATCGCG
>NZ_RPSE01000386.1:0-5891 GCF_003949955.1 Streptomyces sp. WAC05292 | reverse complement strand
GGACCTGGCGGCCCCACCGCCCGCACCCGCGCACCCGCCGGGGCCGCCAGGTCCACCCCGCGGTGCCCGGCGGCGTACGGGGTCGGCGGCGGGTCCCACCAGCGGGACACCACCAGCGGACCGGGCAGCGGCCGCACCGCCCCCGGCAGCGGCCGCACCGTCCCGGCCGGCACCGCGCCGGACCGCACTGCCCCCGGTGCGCGCGCGGGCGCGCGGGCGGCCTCGCGGGCGTCCGCTGCCTCCGGCGGGCCCGGAGCCGCCGCGCGGGCGGTGAGCAGCAGCAGTGCGATCAGCAGCGTCGTCACGGTCATGCGGCCAGCGTGCCCCCGCCGCCGCGGGGCGCGGGCGGGCCTGTGGACGGCCGTCCGGTTGTGGACGGCGGCGTCACCTGGCATACCGCCCGGTCCCGTACACTTCTTACGGCGATCCGGGTCACCGGGTCGACTTCGCACGCCCCGGGGCCGGTCGGCAAGACCGGGTGCCGGCGTCTCTCGGTCCCCTTCGACGGGGGCAGGACGCATCGGGGCGTCAGGACCAAAACCGAGAAAACCAAGGAGATGGCCATGGCCGTCGTAACGATGCGGGAGCTGCTGGAGAGCGGCGTCCACTTCGGTCACCAGACCCGTCGCTGGAACCCGAAGATGAAGCGCTTCATCTTCACCGAGCGCAACGGCATCTACATCATCGACCTGCTCCAGTCGCTGTCGTACATCGACCGCGCCTACGAGTTCGTCAAGGAGACCGTCGCCCACGGCGGCTCCATCATGTTCGTCGGTACCAAGAAGCAGGCCCAGGAGGCCATCGCCGAGCAGGCGACGCGCGTCGGCATGCCGTACGTCAACCAGCGCTGGCTCGGCGGCATGCTCACGAACTTCTCCACGGTCTACAAGCGCCTGCAGCGCCTGAAGGAGCTCGAGGCGATCGACTTCGAGGACGTCGCGTCCTCGGGTCTGACCAAGAAGGAGCTCCTGGTCCTCTCCCGCGAGAAGGCCAAGCTGGAGAAGACCCTCGGTGGTATCCGCGAGATGCAGAAGGTGCCCAGCGCCGTCTGGATCGTCGACACCAAGAAGGAGCACATCGCCGTCGGCGAGGCTCGCAAGCTGAACATCCCGGTCGTCGCGATCCTCGACACCAACTGCGACCCCGACGAGGTCGACTACAAGATCCCGGGCAACGACGACGCGATCCGCTCCGTCACCCTGCTCACCCGCGTCATCGCCGACGCCGTCGCCGAGGGCCTGATCGCCCGCTCCGGCGCCGCGACCGGCGACTCGAAGCCGGGCGACAAGGCCGCCGGCGAGCCGCTCGCCGAGTGGGAGCGCGACCTGCTCGAGGGTGAGAAGAAGGCCGACGCCGCCGAGGCCGCCCCGGCCGCCGAGGCCGCCCCGGCCGCCGAGGCCGAGCAGGCCTGACCCACTGGAAGGGCCCGGTGTTCACGCTCCGGGCACTTGCAGCACGGACGATGACGGCGGGGGAGCCGCGCCACGAGCGCGCCTCCTCCGCCGTTCACCCGTAGATCTACGACTTCGAGAGAGAAGCACAAGACTCATGGCGAACTACACCGCCGCTGACGTCAAGAAGCTCCGCGAGCTCACCGGCGCCGGCATGCTGGACTGCAAGAACGCGCTCGTCGAGGCCGACGGCGACGTGGAGAAGGCCCAGGAGGCCCTCCGCATCAAGGGTCAGAAGGGCGTCGCCAAGCGCGAGGGCCGCTCCGCCGAGAACGGTGCCGTCGTCTCCCTCATCGCCGACGACAACACCTCCGGCGTTCTCGTCGAGCTGAAGTGCGAGACGGACTTCGTCGCCAAGGGTGAGAAGTTCCTCGCCGTCGCCAACCAGCTGGCCGCCCACGTCGCCGCCACCTCCCCGGCCGACATCGAGGCCCTGCTCGCCTCCGAGATCGAGCCCGGCAAGACGGTCACCGCCTTCGTCGACGAGGCCAACGCCAACCTCGGCGAGAAGATCGTCCTGGACCGCTTCGCGCAGTTCACCGGTGGCTACGTCACCTCCTACATGCACCGCACCATGCCCGACCTGCCGTTCCAGATCGGCGTCCTGGTCGAGCTGGACAAGGAGAACGCCGAGGTCGCCCGCGGCGTCGCGCAGCACATCGCCGCGTTCGCCCCGCAGTGGCTGTCCGCCGAGGACGTCCCGGCCGACAAGGTCGAGTCCGAGCGCCGCATCGCCGAAGAGGTCACCCGCGCGGAGGGCAAGCCCGAGGCTGCCATCGCGAAGATCGTCGAGGGTCGCGTGAACGGCTTCTTCAAGGACGCCACCCTCCTGGGCCAGCCGTACGCGCTGGACAACAAGAAGTCCGTCCAGAAGGTCCTGGACGAGGCCGGTGTCACCCTGAAGCGCTTCACGCGCATCAAGGTCGGCATCTGAGTCCGTCCGTACACGACGGGCACCGGACCCCGGTAGGGTCTGAGGCAGTCGTCCGCCTACGCGTGGAACGACCGCAGATCTGACGAGGAGGCCATTGCCGTAGAGGGAACCGCGAGGACCCACCGGCAATGGCCTTCTTCGTATGTGCACGAGGAGATCTCCATGAATCAGGGCGTGGACCCCCACAACGCTTCCGACGACAAGAGCGACCACGGGAGGAAGGGCCGCCGCTTCATGCTGAAGCTGTCCGGCGAGGCCTTCTCCGGCGGCGGCGGACTGGGCGTCGACCCCGACGTCGTCCATGCCATCGCGCGTGAGATCGCCGCGGTGGTCCGCGACGGCGCGGAGATCGCCGTCGTGATCGGCGGCGGCAACTTCTTCCGCGGCGCCGAACTCCAGCAGCGCGGCATGGACCGCGCCCGTTCCGACTACATGGGCATGCTCGGCACCGTCATGAACTGCCTCGCCCTCCAGGACTTCCTGGAGAAGGAGGGCATCGACTCCCGTGTGCAGACGGCGATCACCATGGGCCAGGTCGCCGAGCCGTACATCCCCCTGCGGGCCGTGCGGCACCTGGAGAAGGGCCGCGTCGTGATCTTCGGCGCGGGTATGGGCATGCCGTACTTCTCCACCGACACCACGGCCGCCCAGCGCGCCCTGGAGATCGACGCCGAGGCCCTGCTCATGGGCAAGAACGGCGTCGACGGGGTCTACGACTCCGACCCCAAGAAGAACCCCGACGCGGTGAAGTTCGACGCGCTGGAGTACGGCGAGGTGCTCTCCCGCGACCTGAAGGTCGCGGACGCCACCGCCATCACGCTGTGCCGCGACAACGATCTGCCGATCCTGGTGTTCGAACTGCTCGCCGAGGGCAATATCGCCCGCGCCGTCAAGGGTGAGAAGATCGGCACGCTCGTGAGCGACCAGGGAACCCGGGCCTGAGCGGTCCGCAGCCGGAGCCGGCCCCGCGCGGCCGGACCCGCACCGCCCGCCTGAACCATCCATTCAAGACATGCAGGAGCACGTGGTGATCGAAGAAATCCTCCTCGAAGCCGAGGAGAAGATGGAGAAGGCCGTCGTCGTCGCCAAGGAGGACTTCGCCGCGATCCGCACGGGCCGTGCGCACCCGGCGATGTTCAACAAGATCATGGCGGACTACTACGGCGCCATCACCCCCATCAACCAGCTCGCGTCCTTCTCGGTGCCCGAGCCGCGCATGGCCGTGGTGACCCCGTTCGACAAGAGCGCCCTGCGCAACATCGAGCAGGCCATCCGCGACTCGGACCTGGGAGTCAACCCCAGCAACGACGGCAACATCATCCGTGTGGTGTTCCCCGAGCTGACCGAGGAGCGCCGCCGCGAGTACATCAAGGTCGCGCGCACCAAGGCCGAGGACTCCCGCGTCTCCATCCGCTCCGTGCGCCGCAAGGCCAAGGACGCCCTCGACAAGCTCGTCAAGGACAAGGAGACGGGCGAGGACGAGGTCCGCCGCGCGGAGAAGGAGCTCGACGACACCACCGCGAAGTACGTCGCGCAGGTGGACGAGCTGCTCAAGCACAAGGAAGCCGAGCTCCTCGAGGTCTGATGAACGACTCTCCCTGGGCCGCGGAGCCGGTTCCGGCGGGTCCCGCATACGATGCGCTGGTGGGCCCGCACACTCGGCCCATGCCCATCGTGCCCGATGCCGCCGGCCGTGACTTCGACGACCGGGATGCACGCGATCGGGGGGCCGCCGCTGAAGGCGGCCCCCCGTTCCGCGCCGAGACGCCGCCGCAGGAGCCCATGCCCAGCCCCCCGCCCCCGCCCTCGCCCCCGGCCGCGGTCGTGTCCCCGCCTGCTGCCCCGCCGTCCGCGGGCGTTGCGCTCGCGCCTTGGTTCCCGTCCGCGGGCAGGTTCGCGCCCTGGGCCCCGCTGTCGGGCGCCGTGGCCGCTCCGTCTCCGCCCGCGGTCGCCGGGCAGGTGCCTCCGCGTCCGGCTGCGGGCATACCGCAACCGCCCTCGTTCCCGCCTGCCGGTGCCGAAGGGGCACTTCCGCTCGCGGGCGCCGCGGCGGCCAGGGCGCGCAGGGCGAGGGGGAGGCCCGCGCCCAGGGCGACCAGCTTCGCCACGGTCGCCGCGTCCGGCTCCGCCCCGGTGCCGACGGCGGCCGCCCGAACGAGGTCCGCCGCCTCCGCGGCGGGCAGCGGCCGCACCGGCAGCTGGTGGACCCAGGCGGCGAGCCCGGGCAGCGCCAGCGGCTCCCGCGCCGTGACCAGCACCAGGCTTTCGGACCGCTCCGGCACGAGCGGGCGGACCTGCTCCGCGTCGACCGCGTCGTCCAGCACCACCGTCACCGGCAGCCCCTGCAACTGCTGGTGGTACAACTCGCCCAGCCGCCGCACCTGCTGCTCCGCGGACGAGCCCTCGCGGAACAGCAGCTGCTCGCGCGGCGCACCCAGCCGGTTCAGCAGGTGCAGCAGTGCCTCCCGTACAGGCAGCGGTGTCCCCCCGCCGGGCGAGCCGCCGCGCAGGTCCACGACGCACGCGCCGCGGAACTGGTCCCGCAGCGCGTCCGCCGCCCGCAGGGCCAGCGCCGTCCGGCCCACGCCCGGCTCGCCGTGCAGGACGACCACCACCGGCCGGGTCTCCGTACTGGCCCGCGCCGCCTGCACCCACTGTGCGATCCGGGCCAGTTCGGCCCGGCGGCCCGTGAACCCCGCTGCCTCCTCCGGGAGCTGCCCGAAGGACTGCTCCAGCACGCTGCGCCGCCGCGCCTGCGCACTGCGGTCGCCCCCGCGCAGCGGCGGCACCGCGGCCGCCGGCCGGGGCTGCCGGGGTGCGCGGGCCGCGGCCGCCACCGCGCGCTGCTGCTCCAGGAACGGCCGTATCCCGCGCACCTCCAGGGCCGTCAGCCACTTCAGCCGCAGCTGCTCGGGCCCGCCGGGCCGCCCCCGCTCGCCGGCCCGCCGGTTCGCGGCCGGCAGGTGCCCGGCCGTCACCTTCGCGACGGCCGCCGCAGCGCCCGCGACGCCGGTGACGGCCCCGGCGGTCAGCGCCGCCCCGACCGGGAACCCGAGCGACAGGTCCGCGCCGGCCGCGGCGGCGGCCGCCACCGCCGTCACGAGCAGCGCCGTCGAGGTGTTCTGCCGCCGGAACGCCTCGCCGAGCGACTCCGCCCCGGCGTCCGAGGCGTCCACCGCCCGCACGTACGCCTCGTACTCCTCGGCGGCGCTCGCCGCGAGGGACTCCAGCGCCTCCAGCCCCCGGTTCAGCAGCGCGGCCCTGTCGAACGGCGCCCCCACACCGGCGGCCCGCCGGGCCTCTTCGTCCACGGCCCGCTCCAGCAGTCGCTCGGCCTCACCGCGATGGCTGTCCCGCATCGGCATCCCCTCAAGAGAGCTCCGGCAACGTGCCCCAAGTGTGGGACCGGACCCCCCGGTGCGCGACAGAACTTGAGCTAGATCAGAGCCAGTTGACGTCCCCACGGCCTCCGCGGCGCATATATCCACGCCCCACCCCCGTCGGCG
>NZ_RPSE01000385.1:0-5944 GCF_003949955.1 Streptomyces sp. WAC05292 | reverse complement strand
GCTTCGGGGGCGGCTGCTGTGGGAGGCGCTGCCGTGGCTGGGGCACCCTGCGTACGAGGACCACTTCCGGGCGGTGTTCATGGCGGGCGACCAGGTGCACTTCCCGGCGCGCCGGGGCCGGCAGCCGCCCGGGGAGTGGGTGGCGGTCGACCTGTACCCGGGACCCGACGGGGTGACGGTCGTCATCGGCGGGGCGGAGCAGCCGGCGTACGCGCCGGAGGCCGTGGTGCGTCCCGGGGCGGACCTGGGCGCGCCCGCGGACCGGGCGTCGGCGCTGTACCGGCCGGTGGCGCTGGCGATCGCGCTGACGGAGGCGGTGACGGCGCGGCAGGTGTCGGCGGTGGTGACGCAGGAGCTGCTGCCGGCGTTCGGGGGCCGCCAGCTGGCGATCTACCTGCTGAGCGACCGCCATTTGTACCTGGCGTGGGAGACGGGTTTCCCGCAGGGGTTCCTGGACCGGTTCGACGGGGTGGGGCTCGACGTGCGGCTTCCGGGGGTGGAGACGCTGACCTCGGGGCGGCCGATCTTCTTCGAGTCGATGGAGCACCTGGCCGCCGCGTACCCGGGGATCCCGCTGGACGCGCATGTGGGTGCGCGGGCGTTCCTGCCGCTGATCGCGTCGGGGCGGCCGGTGGGCTCCTGCATCCTCGGCTTCGACGCGCCCCGCGGTTTCAGCCCGGAGGAGCGTACGGTCCTGACGGCGCTGGCGGGGCTGATCGCGCAGGCGCTGGAGCGGGCGCAGCGCTACGACTCGGAGGCGGCCCTGGCGCGGGGCCTGCAGTCGGCGCTGCTGCCGCACCGGCTGCCGGAGCGGCGGCACGTCACGACGGTGGGCCGGTACCTCCCGGGGACGGTGGGCATGGAGGTGGGCGGCGACTGGTACGACGTAGTGGAGACGGCCGGGGGCCGGCTGGCGCTGGTCATCGGGGACGTGCAGGGGCACGGTGTGGCGGCGGCGGCGACGATGGGCCAGGTGCGCAGTGCGGTGAGGGCGTTCGCGCTGAGCGGGAACGCGCCCGAGCAGGTCGTCGCGGGCACGAACCGGCTGCTGATCGACTTGGACCCGGGGCAGTTCGCGAGCTGCTGCTACGTGGTGCTCGATCCGGTGTCGGGGCGGGCTCAGGCGGTGCGGGCGGGGCATCCGCAGCCGCTGCTGCGGCACGCGGACGGGCGGGCCGAGGTGCTGGAGCTGCCGGGCGGGGTGGTGCTGGGGATAGATCCGGACGCCGTGTACCCGGTGACGGACTTCCGCCTGGCGCCGGGGGCGGTCCTCGCGATGTACACGGACGGGCTGGTGGAGATGCCGGACACGGACATCGACGTGGGGGTCGAGCGGCTGCGGGCGGCGCTGGCCGCGGCCCGGCCCTCGCCGCTGGCGGAGACGGCGGACCGGCTGATCGGCGTGGTCCGCGGCGTCGCCGACAGGGCGGACGATGTGGCGCTGCTGCTCGCCTCGCGGGAGGCCGCCCCGCGGCGGCCGCGGCCGTGAGACTCCGGTGGTGGCCGGGTCGGGCCGCGGCGCGCCGTCAGTGCGGGCCGGAAGGGGGGCCACCCGGGGTGCCGAGCGTGAGGATGGTGTTGACGAGGCCGATGTGGCTGAACGCCTGGGGGAAGTTGCCGAGTTGGCGGTCGGCGACGGGGTCGTACTCCTCGGCGAGGAGGCCGACGTCGTTGCGGACGGCGAGCAGCCGCTCGAACAGCTCCCGCGCCTCCTTGTCGCGGCCGGTGAGGTGGAGGGCGTCGGCGAGCCAGAAGGAGCAGGCGAGGAAGGCGCCTTCGTCGCCGGGCAGCCCGTCGACGGAGGGTCCCTCGGTGCTGTAGCGGCGGAGGAGGCCGCCGTTGCTGCCGAGTTCGGCGCGGACGGCGTCGACGGTGCCGATCACGCGCGGGTCGTCGGGCGGGAGGAAGCCGACGCGCGGGATGAGGAGGGTGGCGGCGTCGAGTTCGCGGGAGCCGTAGAACTGGGTGAAGGTGTTGCGTTCGGGGTCGTAGCCGTTCTCGCAGACGTCGCGGTGGACCTCGTCCCGCATGGCGCGCCAGCGCTCGACGTCGCCGCGCCCGGACGGGTCCCGTTCCAGGGTGCGCACGGCGCGGTCCGCGGCGACCCAGGCCATCACCTTGGAGTGGACGAAGTGGCGGCGGGGGCCTCGGACCTCCCACAGGCCCTCGTCGGGGCGGCGCCAGTTGCGCTCCAGGAAGTCGAGGAGGGCGAGTTGGATCTGCCAGCCCTGGCGTTCGGCGGGCAGGCCGGCGGTGCGGGCCAGGTGCAGGGCGTCGAGTACCTCGCCGTACACGTCGAGCTGGAGCTGGTCGACGGCGGCGTTGCCGATACGGACGGGTGCGGAGCGCTCGTAGCCGGACAGCCACGGCAGCTCGGTCTCGGGCAGGCGGCGTTCGCCGCCGAGGCCGTACATGATCTGCAGGTCGGCGGGGTTGCCGGCGACGGCGCGGAGCAGCCATTCGCGCCAGGCGCGGGCCTCGTCGAGGAAGCCGGTGGAGATGAGGGAGCCGAGGGTGAGGGTGGAGTCGCGCAGCCAGCAGTAGCGGTAGTCCCAGTTGCGGACGCCGCCGATCTCCTCGGGGAGCGAGGTGGTCGCGGCTGCGGCGATGCCGCCGGTGGGGGCGTAGGTGAGGGCCTTGAGGGTGATCAGGGAGCGGGTGACGGCCTCCCGGTACGGTCCCTCGTACGAGCACTGCGCGGTCCAGGCGCGCCAGTCCTCGATGCAGTGCCTCAGGGCGGTGCGGGGGTCGACGGGGCGGGGCCGGGGTTCGTGCGAGGGGTGCCAGGTGAGGACGAACGCGACGCTTTCGCCGGCGGCGACGGTGAACTCGGAGCGGGTGCTGTTGTCCTCGCCCCAGGTGGGCACGGGCGGTTCGCTGCGGAACCAGGCGGAGTCGGGGCCGGCGACGGCGACGCGCTCGCCGTCGACGCGGCGGACCCAGGGGACGACGTGTCCGTAGTCGAAGCGCAGGCGCAGGGTGCTGCGCACGGTGACGCTGCCGGAGAGTCCTTCGATGATGCGCATGACGTCGGGGGCCTTGTCGCGCTGCGGCATGAAGTCGACGACCTTGACGGAGCCTTCGGGGGTGTCCCAGTACGTCTCCAGGACCAGGGTGTCGTCGAGGTAGGCGCGGCGGGTGCACGTCTCGTCGTCGGCGGCCGCGGCGGGGGCGAGACGCCAGTGGCCGTTCTCGCGGGTGCCGAGGAGGGCGGCGAAGCAGGCGGCGGAGTCGAAGCGGGGCAGGCACAGCCAGTCGATGGACCCGTCGCGGCCGACGAGCGCGCTCGTCATCAGGTCGCCGATGATTGCGTAGTCTTCGATGGGTTGTGTCATTCGTGCGCTTTTCCCGCGGATCGGCTGCCCCAATCAGCGGAAACGGCGCGGACGGCGCCCCGGCGGCCCGTGGCGGACGGGCGGGCGGGGCGCCGCTGCGTCAGGAGCGGACGAGGAGCGTGACGGCCGCGGCGGCGACGCCGACGGCGAGGGCGGCGGCGCCGTGGGTCAGCCGGTGGGCCCGCAGGAAGGGCACGAAGCGGTCGACGGCGTGGCGGCCGGGGCCGGTGAGGGTGAGGGCCGCGGCGGCGGCGGTGAGCAGGAGTTCGTACTCCATGCCGCCCTTGGTGGCGAAGAAGGACTCGGTGCCGTGCACGGCGATCGCGTTGATCATGGTGCCGGTGACGGCGGCGCCGGCGAGCGGGGTGAGGACGCCCAGGGCGAGGCCGAGGCCGCCGAGGGTCTCGGTGAGGCCGGCGACGACGGCCATCGCGTCACCCGCCGGGTAGCCGACGGAGGTGAAGAACTTGCCGGTGCCGCTGATGCCGCCGCCCCCGAACCAGCCGAAGAGCTTCTGGGTGCCGTGGGCGGCGATCGTCAGGCCGAGGACGAGGCGGAGCAGGAGCAGGCCGGCGTCGTATCCGGGGGCGGACAGGGCGAGGGGGGCGGCCGGTGCGGCGGCCTGCGACTGCGTCGTGGCGACGGAGGGGCTGGTCATGGGGATCCTTCCGGTCGGGCGGCCCCTCGGCGGTGAGGGGAGTTGTTCAAATTCGAACCGCCATCCTTGCCGACAGTAGCGAGTGATTCAAATTGGAACAACCTGTGTACCCTGGGGGCATGGCTGGAACGAGATGGCTGGACGAGCGGGAGATGCGCGCCTGGAGGGGTTTCCTGGCGGCTTCCGCCCTGGTGAACCGGCATCTGGACCAGCAGCTCAAGGACGACTCGGGACTCTCCCACCCGCAGTACGAGATACTCGTGCGGCTCGCGGCTGCCCCCCGCGGCGAGCTCCGGATGACGGAACTCGCCAATGGCCTGATCAATTCGAAGAGCGGCCTGACCTACCAGGTGACGCAGATGGAGAAGGCCGGGCTGGTGCAGCGCCGCAGCTGCCCCTCCGACGTCCGCGGGGTCTTCGCCGTCCTCACGGAGGCGGGCCGCGCCCGCCTGGAGGAAGCGGCCCCCGGACACGTGGCGGCGGTTCGCGAGGCCCTCATCGACGTACTGACCCCGGCGCAGCTGGAGGCCATCGCCGACGGGCTCGGCGAGGTCAGCCGCCGCCTGCGGGAGCAGGGCTGACACGGCGGCCGCGGGCTACCGTGGACGGAACGGGCAGGGAGGGTGCATGGACACGACGACGCTCTGGCTGACGGTCGCGGTGGCGGTGGGCCTCGCGCTGGCCGCCGCGGCAGCGGTGCTCCTGGTACGGGTGGTGCGGGCGCGGCGGATGCTGCTGGACGCGGGGGTGCCGCTGCGCGACAAGGCCCTGTTCTGGGTGGCCGTGGTCTACACGGTCTCGCCGGTGGACCTGGTCCCCGACCCGGTCTACCTCGACGACATCGGCCTGCTGCTCTTGACGCTGCGTTCGCTGCGGGCGGCCGCGCACGCGGTGCGCCGGGAGCCCGCGGCGAAGGAGCCGGAGACGGTCTGAGCGTCAGGCCACGCCGCGCGGCCGGTACTGGATGCTGATGCGGGGGCCGACGGCCCGGGCGGACTTGGGCACGGCGTGCTCCATGGTGCGCTGGCAGGAGCCGCCCATCACGGCGAGGTCGCCGTGGCCGAGGGGGAGGCGCAGCAGGGTCGGCCCGCCGCCGCGGGCGCGCAGGACGAGGTCGCGCGGGTCGCCGACGGAGACGATGGCGACCATGGTGTCCTCGGTGGCGGAGCGGCCGGTGCGGTCGCCGTGCCAGGCGACGCTGTCGCGGCCGTCGCGGTAGAGGCACAGGCCCGCGGTGGCGAACGGCTCGCCGAGCTCGGCGGCGTAGTGCCGGCAGAGGGCGTCGCGGGCCTCTTCGAGGACGGGGTGCGGAAGCGGCTCGCCCTCGCCGTAGTGGGCGAGGAGGCGCGGTACGGCGACGTCCTGCTCGTACATGCGGCGGCGCTCGGCGCGCCACGGCACGTGCTCGGCGAGGTGGGCGAAGACGGCGTCCGCGCCGGTGAGCCAGCCCGGCAGGTGGTCGACCCAGGCGCCGGATCCCAGCGGGGTGCGGCGCAGGCCGGCGAGCGGGCCGAGCCGGGCGTCCTCGCCCTGGTCGAAGAGGGAGCCCTGGAGGCCGGGGAGGCCGCCCGGTGCGGAGGGGCCGCGGAGGGTGCTCATGGGCCCAGCGTACCGCGCCACTCGAACATCAGCTCGATTCGCTGGCCGGTGGGCCCTCGCCTCCGACGGGCGGGTCCGGCGCCCCGAGCCGGCGGGTGATCCGGCGCCCGCGTCCCGTGCGCGTTCCGTGACGCTGCACCGCCCCGCCGCATAGGCTCGCCTCCGATCACCGGTACGCGGCCGGGGCCGCCGGGCCCCGCGCCCGGCCCCGTCCAGCCGCACCGCCCCGCCGCCAGCCCGGCGGCCAGCTCCGCGACCGACTCCGCGACCTGTGCGCTGTGCGACACCAGGACGATCCCGACCGGCCCGCCGCTCATCCGGCCGCCTCCGCCAGGGCCGCCAGCAGCAGCGC
>NZ_RPSE01000384.1:0-5978 GCF_003949955.1 Streptomyces sp. WAC05292 | reverse complement strand
ACCGAGTACCTGGCGCCGCAGGCCGGGCGGGCGGCCGTCGCGGTGCTGGAGGCGGCCGGGCTGCGGGTCGGGGTGCCGCGGGGGCGGGTGTGCTGCGGGCTGACGTACGTGTCCACCGGCCGCCTGGACCGGGCCCGCGCCGTGCTGCGCCGCACCCTGGACGCGGTCGGCCCGGTCCGCCGGCCGGTCGTCGTCCTGGAGCCGAGCTGTGCGGCCGCCCTGCGCGCCGACCTGCCGGCGCTGCTGCCGGGCGACCCGCGGGCGGAACGCCTCGCCGCGGCCGTGCGGACGTTCGCCGAGGCGCTCCAGGAGTACGCGCCCGACTGGCGGCCCCCGCGCGTGGACCGGCCGGCGGTCGGGCAGACCCACTGCCACCAGCACGCCGTCCTCGGCGACGCCGCCGACCGGCGGCTGCGCGCGCTGGCCGGGCTGGAGGGCGGGCTCAGCGGCGGTTGCTGCGGCCTCGCCGGGAACTTCGGCTTCGAGCGCGGGCACCTGGAGGTGTCGCGGGCCTGCGCCGAGGAGCAGCTGCTGCCGTCGCTGCGCGCCGCCCCGCCGGGCGCGGTCGTCCTGGCCGACGGGTTCTCCTGCCGGACGCAGATCGCCGAGCTGGGCGGCGGGGCGCGCGCCGTCCACCTGGCCGAGGCCCTGGCCGGCGCCCTGCCGGAGCGGAATCCTCAGCAGGGGCAGCCGGAGCGACCGCTGTAAGGAAGCACATGCTGCGACGCTCCTTACGGGGGCCTAGGCTGGAGGGATGCCCGTACCACCCGCCGGCCCTTCGGCAGCAAGCTCAGTGCCCCACTCCGCCCCCGCCCGCCCGGCCGGCCGCGAGGCCGGCCCCGCGGGCACGCCCGCCGGCCCCGCCGCCTGCGCCGGTCCGGAACCGGAAGCCGCGGCGGCCGCCGTGTCCGCCCCGGCCGCGGGCCGCGGCGCCCGCCTCGGCCCGGTCGCCCTGGTCGTGGCCGCGGGCGTCTCCGTGCAGTTCGGCGCCGCCCTCGCCGTCGTGATCATGCCGCGGGCGGGGGCATCGGGCGTGGTGGCGCTGCGCCTCGCGGCGGCCGCGCTGGTGCTGCTGCTCCTGTGCCGCCCGAAGGTCCGCGGGTACACGCGCGCCGACTGGGGCACCGTCGTCGCCTTCGGGGTGGCCATGGCCGGCATGAACGGGCTCTTCTACCAGGCCATCGACCGGATCCCGCTCGGCCCGGCCGTCACCCTGGAGGTGCTCGGCCCCCTCGTGCTGTCCGTCGTCGCCTCCCGCCGCCTGGTCAACCTGCTGTGGGCCGCGCTGGCCCTGGCCGGCGTCGCCCTGCTCGCCGGGCACGGCGGGGGCGGCTTCGGCGGCCTCGACCCGCTCGGCGCCGCCTTCGCGGTCGGCGCGGGCGCGATGTGGGCGGCGTACATCGTCTTCAGCGCCCGCACCGGCCGCCGCTTCCCGCAGGCGGACGGCCTGGCCCTCGCCATGGCCGTCGCCGCGGTCCTCGTCCTCCCGCTGGGCGTGGCCGAGGCCGGCTCCGCGCTGCTGGAGCCGGGCACGCTGGCGCTGGGCGCGGGCGTCGCCGTGCTGTCCTCGGTGCTGCCGTACACCCTCGAACTGCTCGCGCTGCGCCGGCTCCCGGCCCCGACCTTCGCGGTCCTGATGAGCCTGGAGCCGGCCATCGCGGCGACCGCCGGGTTCCTCGTCCTCGGGCAGGCGCTCGGCGCGCTCGACGCCCTCGCCATCGCGCTGGTCATCGCGGCGAGCATGGGCGCGGTCCGCTCCCGCGCGGGCGTGGACCGGCCCGCCTGACCGCCGCGGCCCGGCAGCCGCGCCGTCAGCCCAGCGGCAGCTCCAGGTACGACGGCGTCGCCTCCGGGGAGGTGAAGGCCAGCGTGGCGCGCGGCGGGTTGACGTCCCCGTAGAACGGGTCGCGGGCGGCCGCCACCAGCATCAGCCGGTTCCCGCGCGGCACGTCGTACGCGGTCGCCTGGAGCTCGACGTCCGCGACGACCAGGCTGCCCGGGGCCGAGTCCAGGTCGGCGTACGGGGCGTGCGTGACGAGGCGGCCCGTCCCGTCCGGCGCCACGTCCAGCAGGTACGCGACGAACCCGGAGCGGGGGTTCGCCGTCCGGTACGTGACCCGCAGCCGGGGCGTGCCGCGCAGCCGGGCCGTCTCCGGCTCCGGGTCCGCCACCCACACCGCGGCGACGGCCCGGTCGATCTCCCCGGTCGGGTACGTCCGCGGCAGGCCCGCCAGCTCCGCGTCCGCGGACCGGGCGACCGCGTCGGCGACGACCGCCGGCGTGTCGACCCCGCACACGGCGCCCGCGCTCCAGCCCGCCTCGGGCGCGTCGGCCAGTTCGCCGCCGTCGGCCAGGTAGAGGCGGCGGACGTGGTCGGTGACGGACGGCCAGGTGGGGCGGGGCTCCAGGGTCCGGGACCACATGACCTCGCCGAGCACCTCGCCCTCCTCGCCGATGCCGTTCGCGGCACCCTGGAGGTGGTGGTCGAACCAGCGGTGCGCGGTGGCCCAGATCCGGTTCGGCAGCCCGGCGAGCCCTGCCGCCTCCGGGCCCGCGTGGTCGCCGACGGACAGGTCGATCCGCTTCGGCCCGGCCAGCTCCTCGAACAGCCGCAGCGTCTGGTTGACGGGGAAGAGCGTCTCGTGCCAGGCGTGCGAGAAGTAGACCGGCACCCGCCGCCGCGCGAGCTCCTTGGCGTGCACGGACGGCGAGCGCTGCGCCGCCCAGCGCAGCACCGCCCCGATGTCGCGGCCCGCCGCGACGTCCTCGAAGACGCTCTGCGCGCGCGGGCTCAGGCGGGCCCGGCCGGCGGACCGCAGCAGCGCCTCGACGGCGGCGGTGTGCCGGGTCCGGTTCTCGACGAGGACCTCGCCGAGGTCGCACCAGCCGCTGAGCGCGGCCACCGCGTCGACCCGGCTGTCGTGGGCGGCCGTGAGCAGGGCGATGGCCGCGCCGTACCCCTCGCCGAGGAACCCGATGCGGCTGACGGGCCCGGCGGTGCGCTCCACGAGGTGGTCCAGGGCGCGGCTGCCGTCGGCGGTGTCGAGCGGCCCGGCCACGTCCGCCTCGCCCTCGGAGTCGCCGAACCCGCGGGCGCTGTAGGCGAGGACGTTGTACCCGCGGGCCGCGAACACGCTCGCCTGGACGGCGTACGCGAGCCAGCCGAGGTCGCTCCACGGCGAGGGCATCACGACGACGGGCCGCGGGGCGCTGCCGGGGTGCCGCCACAGGGCGCCGTCCAGGAGGTGTCCCTCGGCCCCGGCGACCTTGACGCGGCCGAAGGAGGCGGCGGCGCGGCAGTCGGCGGCCTGGGCGGCGCGGGCGGGCGGCAGGCCGTCGGTGTCGCCGCTCTCCAGAGCGGCGGTGAACGCGGAGAGGGCGGTCGCGTCGAGGTCGGGGTGGAGCGAGAAGTCGGCTGGGGTCACGGCTTGTTCATCCTCTGCGTCGGTGACGTGGACGTGCGTCGGGTGACGTGGACGGCGGTGCGGTGCGGTGCCGGGGCCCGGCCGGGCCGGGAGCGGGGGGCCGAAGCGTTCAGTATCCGTACCGCTACGGCACGTGTTCGCGCCTTCGCGGTGTACGGCCGGATCCCGGCCCCCGCGCGTACGGGGCCGCGGCCCGGGGCACCTGCCGGATCCGTGTCGCGGGCCCAAGTCCGGCAGGGTGCGCGGTCGTTGCCGCCTCTGGCGGGAACGCGGTGTTCTTCCGCCAAATCATGCAAGCATGCTTGATTGTTTTGCCGCGCGCTGCCACTCTTCCCCTCACGCCGAGAGGGGAGCCCCGTCGTGCCACTCGATCCGCCCGCCGCCGTCCTCGCCGATCTGCGCGAGGAGGGCCTGGAAGTCGAAGCCCTCGTCAGCGGTCTTCCGGACGCCGCCTGGGCGAAGCCCACGCCCGCCCCCCGCTGGACCGTCGCCCACCAGATAGCCCACCTGCACTGGACCGACCGGGCCGCCCTGGTCTCCCTCACGGACGGGCCCGGCTTCGCCCGCCTCGTCGAGGCCGCCCTGCGCTCCCCGGCGACCTTCGTGGACGAGGGCGCCGAGGAGGGCGCCGCGCTGGCGCCGGCGCAACTGCTGGCCCGCTGGCGCGCCACCCGCGCCGAACTCGACGGCGCCCTTGCGGCGGCCCCGGCCGACGCCCGGTTCCCCTGGTACGGGCCGCCGATGAAGGCCGCGTCGATGGCGAGCGCCCGCCTGATGGAGACCTGGGCCCACGGCCTGGACATCGCGGACGCCCTCGGCGTGCGCCGCGCCCCGACCGCCCGGCTGCGGCACGTCGCCCGGATCGGGGTGCGGGCCCGCGACTACGCCTTCTCCGTGCGGGAACTCGCGCCGCCCGCGGAGGAGTTCCGCGTCGAACTGGTCCCGCCGGACGGCGGGGAGCCGTGGGTGTACGGGCCGCCGGACGCCGCCCAGCGCGTGACCGGGCCCGCCCTGGACTTCTGCCTGCTGGTCACCCGGCGCGCCCACCGCGCAGACCTCGCCCTGGCGGCCGAGGGCGCCGACGCCGACCGCTGGCTGGACGCGGCCCAGGCCTTCGCCGGCCCCCCGGGACCGGGCCGCGCACCCCGGACCGCCCGGTGACGGGCGCCGGACCGGGCGCCGCGGCCGGACCGGGCGCCGCGGGCGGACCGGGCGGCGCGGGCGGACCGGTGCCCCGGCGCCCGCTGCGCATCGGGAACGCCTCCGGCTTCTACGGGGACCGCTTCGAGGCCCTGCGGGAGATGCTCACCGGCGGCCCGCTGGACGTCCTGACCGGGGACTACCTGGCCGAACTGACCATGCTGATCCTCGGCCGGGACCGGCTGAAGGACCCGGCCGCAGGCTACGCGAAAACGTTCCTGCGGCAGTTGGAGGACTGCCTGGGCCTCGCCCACGAGCGGGGCGTGCGGATCGTCGCGAACGCGGGGGGCCTCAATCCGGCCGGGCTGGCCGAAGCGGTCCGCGGACTCGCCGCCGGGGCCGGCGTCCCGGTCTCCGTCGCGCACGTCGAGGGCGACGACCTGATGCCCTGGGGCGAGGGCGCGCTGACCGCCAACGCCTACCTCGGCGGCGCCGGGATCACGGCCTGCCTGCGCGCGGGCGCCGACATCGTGGTCACGGGCCGGGTCACGGACGCGGCCCTGGTCTCCGGCCCGGCCGCCTGGTGGTTCGACTGGGCGGCCGACGACCACGACCGGCTCGCCGGGGCCGTCGTCGCGGGCCACGTCCTGGAGTGCGGCACGCAGGCCACCGGCGGGAACTACCCGTTCTTCACCGCGCACGACGTGCGGCGCCCCGGCTTCCCCCTCGCCGAGATCGCGGAGGACGGCTCCTGCGTGATCACCAAGCACCCGGGGACGGGCGGCGCGGTCACCGTCGGCACGGTCACGGCCCAACTCCTGTACGAGACGCAGGGCGCCCGCTACCGGGGCCCGGACGTCACCGCCCGGCTGGACACCGTCCGCCTCTCGGACGCCGGACCCGACCGGGTCGCCGTCACCGGCACGGCGGGGGAGCCGCCGCCGGACACCCTCAAGGTGGGGGTGACCCGCATCGGCGGCTGGCGCAACGAGGTCGTCTTCGTCCTGACGGGCCTGGACATCGAGGCGAAGGCGGCCCTCGTCCGGGAGCAACTGGCGGACGCACTGGCCCCGGTGGCCACCGCGCGGTGGACGCTCGCCCGCACCGACCACGAGGACGCCGACACGCAGGAGGCGGCGAGCGCCCTGCTGCGGCTGGCGGTCCGCGACCCGTCGGCCGAGCGGGTGGGACGGGCCCTGACCTCGGCCGCCGTCGAACTGGCCCTCGGCAGCTACCCCGGCTTCCACGTGACCGCCCCGCCCGGGCCGGCCCAGCCGTACGGGGTGTTCGAGGCCGGCGCCGTCCCCGCCCACGCGGTCCCCGCGGTCGCGGTCCTCGCGGACGGCACCCGCATCCCGGTCCCCGCGGCCGGCCGGACGCGGGGACCGGGATGCGGGTGCCGTCCGCGAGGAC
>NZ_RPSE01000383.1:0-5985 GCF_003949955.1 Streptomyces sp. WAC05292 | reverse complement strand
GGATCGGGGGGTGCCCGGGCCCGCCGCGGCCCCCGCAGGCCTCTTCGGGCGCCCTGGACCGCGTACGGCGGCCCCCGGCCGGTCCGGGCGGGCCGCGGCGGGCCCGGGCACCCCCCGATCCGGTGCGGCAGGCCCGTCCTTCGTCGAAATCCCCTGCCGCTGGGGCGAGTTGGCGGCGCACGAGGGGCGCAGGCGCGGGGTCCGTGCCTCCGTTTCCGGTGACGCCGGTCCACAACGGCCGAAAATCGACGCCGTCGAGGAGGTTTCCGGCCGTCGCACGCCCATGCGGGATGGGCGGGTTCGGAGGGTTCGCCCCGGTCCGCGAGACCACGCGAGTGGCGGTTGTGGCGGGCGCGGCGGGGGGTGCGGCCACCGGCTCCAAACGACTTGACGGAGCATCACCCCTTGATCCGGAGCATGTCGGTCCGGGGTTACGCGCTACGCACGAGTAGTTGACCTGAGGTGCGGATTGGGCCCGGCGAGACTGGGAAGGGCTCCCCGCGTACCTGCACGGCACCCCCCGCCCAGCCCTTCCCCGCCACCCGAGTGAACGCGGACAGGAGCGGCCATGCCCGCAGCGCAGCCGTCTTCCGAGCGGCTAGAAACAGAGCGAACAGAGCGTGCACTACCGGTCGGCGTCCCGATCGGCCTGTTGTCACCGAGCCCTGCGAACTGCCCCCAGGTGATCCCATCATGATCGGTCGTATTCCCGTTCTGGACGTCCGCCCTGCCGTCGGCTGCGGCGCCAGACCCGCCAAGGCGGTGGTGGACGAGGTCTTTGAGGTGTCCGCCACCGTGTTCCGCGAGGGCCACGACGCCGTCGCCGCCCACGTCGTGCTCCGCGACCCCAGCGGGCGGCTGCGCCCGCCGGTGCCGATGCGCGAACTCGCCCCCGGCACCGACCGCTGGGGCGCCCGGGTCTCCGCCGACACCGAGGGGCGGTGGACCTACACCGTCGAGGCCTGGAGCGATCCGCTGGCCACCTGGCGGTCCGCCGCCGCGATCAAGGTGCCGGCGGGGATCGACCCCGGGCTGACCCTGCTGGAGGGCGCCGAGCTGTACGAGCGCGCCGCCGCCAGGATCACCAAGCGCGACGGCCGCGCCGACGTGCTCGCCGCGGCGGCCGCCATGCGCGACGAGGACCGGCCGGTGGCCGAGCGGTACGCCGCCGCCCTCGACCCGCTGGTGCAGGCCGCGCTCGCCCGGCGCCCCTACCGGGAGCTCGTCAGCTCCGCGAAGGCCCTGCCGCTGCTCGTGGAGCGCAAGCGGGCCCTCTTCGGCTCCTGGTACGAGATGTTCCCGCGGTCCGAGGGGGCCGTCACGGAGCCGGGAGCGGCGCCGGTGAGCGGCACCTTCCGCACCGCCGCCGAGCGGCTGCCCGCCATCGCCGCCATGGGTTTCGACGTCGTCTACCTGCCGCCGATCCACCCCATCGGCACCACCTTCCGCAAGGGCCCGGACAACACGCTTTCGGCCACCCGCCACGATCCGGGCGTGCCGTGGGCGATCGGCTCCCCCGAGGGCGGCCACGACGCGGTCCACCCCGAGCTGGGCACCCTGGAGGACTTCGACGCGTTCGTCGCCCGGGCCGGCGAGCTCGGACTGGAGATCGCGCTGGACTTCGCCCTCCAGTGCTCCCCCGACCACCCGTGGGTGGAGAAGCACCCCGAGTGGTTCCGGCACCGCCCCGACGGCACCATCGCGTACGCGGAGAACCCGCCGAAGAAGTACCAGGACATCTACCCCGTCCACTTCGACGCCGACATGGCCGGCATCGTCGAGGAGACCGTCCGCGTCCTGCGGCACTGGATGGACCACGGCGTCCGCATCTTCCGCGTGGACAACCCGCACACCAAGCCGGTGGTCTTCTGGCAGAAGGTGATCGCCGCGATCAACCGGACGGACCCGGACGTGATCTTCCTGGCGGAGGCCTTCACCCGCCCCGCGATGGTGCACACCCTCGCCGCCGTCGGCTTCCAGCAGTCGTACACGTACTTCACCTGGCGCAACACCAAGGCGGAGCTCACCGAGTACGTCACCGAGCTGGCCGGCCCGCACTGGGCGTCCGTCCTGCGCCCGAACTTCTTCGTGAACACCCCGGACATCCTGCACGCCTACCTCCAGCACGGCGGGCGCCCCGCCTTCGAGGTGCGGGCCGTGCTGGCCGCCACGCTCTCGCCGACCTGGGGCGTCTACGCCGGCTACGAGCTGTGCGAGAACACCCCGCTGCACGAGGGCAGCGAGGAGTACCTGCACTCGGAGAAGTACGAGCTGCGGCCGCGGGACTGGGCGGCCGCCGAGCGCGAGGGGCGCACCATCGCGCCCCTGATCACCGCCCTCAACCGGATCCGCCGGGAGAACCCCGCGCTGCAGCAGCTGCGCGACGTCCACTTCCATCCGACCGACAACGAACAGGTGATCGCCTATTCGAAGCACGCGGGCGCCAATTCCGTACTGGTGGTCGTCAACCTCGATCCGCACCACACCCAGGAGGCGACGGTCTCGTTGGACATGCCGGTACTCGGCCTCGACTGGCACGGGTCCCTCGCCGTGCGCGACGAGCTCACCGGCGAGACCTATCACTGGGGCAGGGCGAACTACGTGCGCCTGGAACCGGGCCGCGCGCCCGCGCACGTGCTGACCGCTCTGCGACCGTCCCCGCCCACCGGAGGGTCACCCACCACATGATCATCAACGATCCCGTCCACGACACGTTCGAGGACACCCCCGCCAAGGACCGCGACCCCGACTGGTTCAAGCGGGCCGTCTTCTACGAGGTCCTCGTCCGCTCCTTCCACGACAGCAACGGCGACGGGGTCGGGGACCTGAAGGGGCTCACCGCGAAACTGGACTACCTCCAGTGGCTCGGCGTCGACTGCCTGTGGCTGCCGCCCTTCTTCGCCTCCCCGCTGCGCGACGGCGGCTACGACGTCTCCGACTACACCTCCGTCCTGCCCGAGTTCGGCGACCTGGCCGACTTCGTGGAGTTCGTGGACGCCGCCCACCAGCGCGGCATGCGGGTGATCATCGACTTCGTCATGAACCACACCAGCGACCAGCACGAGTGGTTCCAGCAGTCCCGCAAGGACCCGGACGGGCCCTACGGCGACTACTACATGTGGGCGGACAACGACAAGCAGTACCAGGACGCCCGGATCATCTTCATCGACACCGAGACCTCGAACTGGACGTACGACCCGGTCCGCAAGCAGTACTACTGGCACCGCTTCTTCTCCCACCAGCCGGACCTCAACTACGAGAACCCGGCCGTCCAGGAGGAGATCATCTCCGCCCTGCGCTTCTGGCTGGACCTCGGCATCGACGGCTTCCGCCTCGACGCCGTGCCCTACCTGTTCGCGGAGGAGGGCACCAACTGCGAGAACCTCCCCCGCACCCACAGCTTCCTCAAGCGGGTCCGCGCGGAGATCGACGCCCACTACCCGGACACGGTGCTCCTCGCCGAGGCCAACCAGTGGCCCGAGGACGTCGTCGACTACTTCGGCGACTTCTCCTCCGGCGGCGACGAATGCCACATGGCCTTCCACTTCCCCGTGATGCCGCGCATCTTCATGGCGGTGCGCAGGGAGTCCCGCTACCCCGTCTCGGAGATCCTGGCCAAGACCCCGGCGATCCCGGAGCGCTGCCAGTGGGGCATCTTCCTGCGCAACCACGACGAGCTCACCCTCGAAATGGTCACGGACGAAGAGCGCGACTACATGTACGCCGAGTACGCCAAGGACCCGCGGATGCGGGCCAACATCGGCATCCGGCGCCGCCTCGCCCCCCTCCTCGACAACGACCGCAACCAGATGGAGCTCTTCACCGCCCTGCTGCTGTCGCTGCCCGGCTCGCCGGTGCTGTACTACGGCGACGAGATCGGCATGGGCGACAACATCTGGCTCGGCGACCGCGACGGCGTCCGCACCCCCATGCAGTGGACCCCCGACCGCAACGCCGGCTTCTCCTCCTGCGACCCGGGACGGCTGAACCTGCCGGTCATCATGGACCCCGTCCACGGCTACCAGGTCACCAACGTCGAGGCGGCGATGGCCTCGCCCTCCTCGCTGCTGCACTGGACCCGCCGGATGATCGAGATCCGCAAGGCCAACCCCGCCTTCGGACTCGGCTCGTACACCGAGCTGCCCTCGTCCAACCCCGCGGTCCTCGCGTTCCTCCGCGAGTACGGGGACGACCTGGTGCTCTGCGTGCACAACTTCTCCCGCTTCGCCCAGCCCACCGAGCTGGACCTGCAGTCGTTCAACAAGCGGGTCCCGGTCGAGCTCATCGGCGACGTGCGCTTCCCGCCGATCGGCGAGTGGCCGTACCTCCTCACCCTCGCCGGGCACGGCTTCTACTGGTTCCGCCTGCGCAACGAGTAGCCGCGCGCGCCGCCGCCGCGGCGCGCGCACCGCAGGGGCGGGAACCGAACGGGTGGGCGGCCCGCCCCCCGTAGGGACCATCTCGGCCCGACACTCTCCCACCACCGGACAGCAACCCTCGCCATCCGGGACACTCTGCGCATTCTGTGACGGCCCGGGGAAAGGACGACGCCATGTCGGAGGCAGCATCCGCCCGGAGCCGCCACAGCAGCCCGGCCGCCGTCCCGCTCGGGCCGCTCGAACCCATGCTGCGCGCCTGGCTGCCCCGGCAGCGCTGGTTCGCCGGCAAGGGCAGGGCGATCACCCGGCTGCGGCTGGTCTCCGCCGTCGAGCTGCTGCCGCCCCGCAGCACGCCGGGCCTGCTGCACCTGCTCGTCGGCGTCGACTGCGCCGACGGCACCGCGGACTGCTACCAGCTCCTGCTGGGCGTGCGGCCCGCACCGCTGCCGCCCGGCCTCGCCCCCGCCCTCATCGGCCGCGCCGAGCACGGCCCGTACGCCGGCCACGCCGTGTACGAGGGGCTCGGCGACCCGCGGCTCGCCGCGCTCCTGCTGGAACGGTTGCGCGCGCCCGGCAGCCACGGGCCGCTGCGCTTCGACCGGGACCCGGACGCCCCCATCCCCGCCGACCCGGCCCCGCGGCCGCTGTCCGGCGAGCAGACCAACTCCTCGCTCATCTACGGGGATTCGCACATCCTGAAGGTGTTCCGGCGGGTCTGGCCCGGCACCAACCCCGACCTCGAACTGCCCAGGGCGCTCGCCTCCGCGGGCTGCACCCGGGTCCCCGCCCCGGTGGCCTGGTACGAGGCCGATCTGCCCGGAGGCCCACCCGGCGGCGCCGGCGGCCGCCGCACCGACGAGCCGCTGACCCTGGGCGTGCTCCAGCCGTACCTGCGGGGCTCGGAGGACGGCTGGCAGCTCGCGCTGCGCCGGCTCGCCGCGGGCGCCGACTTCACCGCGGAGGCCCACGCCCTGGGCCGGGCCACCGCCGAGGTCCACAGCGCGCTCGCCTCGGCCCTGCCCACCGTCGCCCTCGGCCCCGCCCAGGCGGCCCGGCTCGCCGCCGGCATGACGGCCCGGCTCGCCGCGACCGTCCGCGAGGTCCCCGCCCTGCGGCCCTTCGAGGACGGGCTGCGCGGCGCCTTCGACGCGCTGGCCGCCTCCCGCGGCACCGGCGTACCCGCGCAGCGCATCCACGGCGACCTGCACCTCGGACAGACCCTGCGCACCGCCGGCGGCAGCTGGGCCCTGATCGACTTCGAGGGCGAGCCGGCCCGCCCGCTCGCCGACCGCCGCCGCCCCGAACCCGCCGTGCGCGACATCGCGGGGATGCTCCGCTCCTTCGACTACGCGGCCCGCTCCCACCGGCCCTTCGCCCCCGCCTGGGCGGACGCGTGCCGGGCCGCGTTCTGCGAGGGCTACGCCCGCACCACCGGCCGCGACCCGCGCGAGGACCCCGTCCTGCTGCGCGCGTACGAGACCGACAAGGCGGTGTACGAGGCCCGCTACGAGTCCCGGCACCGCCCGGACTGGCTGCACGTCCCCATGGCCGCGATCCGCCGGCTCGCCGAGCGGGAGCGCCCGGCCCGCCGCCTGCCGTCCCCGCC
>NZ_RPSE01000382.1:0-6001 GCF_003949955.1 Streptomyces sp. WAC05292 | reverse complement strand
GTGCTGGCCGCCGCGCTCGCCCCGCTCGCCGCGGCCGGATGCTCCGCCGAGGAGCCCGCCCCGGCCCCGGTGCACGGCCCGGCGGGCGCCCCGCGCGACGCCATGGTCATGCTGATCCGGCACGCGGAGCAGCCCTACCCCGGCGACACCGGCGAAGACGCGGACGGCAACGAGGACCCCGGCTTCCTCGCCGGACGCGGCCTGCGCAGGGCCGAAGAGCTGCCCGGGCTGTTCACGGCCGCCCGCGGCTCGTCCCGGCTGCCCCGCCCCGCCGCCCTGTTCGCCGCGGGCGGGGCCGGCGCACCCGCCCGCTGCCGGCTGACCGTCGAACCGCTGGCCGCGGCCCTCCACATCCCGGTGCGCACCCCGTACGCCGTCGGCGCCGAAGCGGCCCTCGCCCGTGCCGCCCTCGCCGCCCCGCAGCCCGTCCTTCTCTGCTGGGAGCACCACGGCGTCCCCCGCCTCGTCCGCGCCCTCGGCGCCGACCGGCTGCCCGGCGTGCCCGCCGCCTGGCCGGACCGCCACGACGTGGTGTGGGCGTTCACCCGCCGCAGCGGCCGCTGGACGTTCCGCGAGGTGCCGCAGCACCTGCTGTCCGGGGACGCCTGACCGGCCCAGCGCCCGCCGCCTGCCGCTCGCCACCGCCGTCCCGCCGACCGGGCGCCGCCGGACGCCCGTATGCCCGTACGCCCGTACGCACCGATGCCCGCGCGTCTCCGCGGCCGCGGCTCAGTCCAACCCCAGCGCCCTCGCCAGGTGCCCCGCCGTCCGCCCGAGCCCGCCCCGCGCGACCTGCTCCGGCGTGCCCGCGGCGACGATCCGGCCGCCGTCCGCGCCGCCGCCCGGCCCCAGGTCGACCACCCAGTCCGCGCCCGCGACCACGTCCATGTCGTGCTCGACGACCACCACCGTGTGGCCGGCGTCCACCAGCCCGTGCAACTGCCGTACCAGCACCTCGACATCGGCCGGGTGCAGCCCCGTCGTCGGCTCGTCCAGCAGGTACAGCGTGTGCTCGCGCCGCAGCCTCTGGAGCTCCGCCGCCAGCTTGATCCGCTGCGCCTCGCCGCCCGACAGCTCCGTGGCCGGCTGCCCCAGCCGCAGGTACCCCAGCCCGATCTCCTCCAGCGCCCGCAGGCTCCGGGCCGCCGCCGGGACCTCCGCGAAGAACTCCGCCGCCGCCTCCACCGTCAGCCCCAGCACCTCCGCGATGCTCAGCCCCGCGTGCCGGACCTCCAGCGTCTCGGCGTTGTACCGCGCCCCCGCGCACTCCGGGCAGGGCGCGTACGTACTGGGCAGGAACAGCAGCTCCACCGAGACGAAGCCCTCGCCCTGGCAGGTCTCGCAGCGGCCGCCCGGCACGTTGAACGAGAACCGGCCCGCCTTCCAGCCGCGGGCCCGCGCCTCGCCGGTCGCCGCGAACAGCCGGCGCACCACGTCGAAGAGCCCCGTGTACGTCGCCAGGTTGGACCGCGGCGTGCGCCCGATCGGCTTCTGGTCCACCTCCACCAGCCGCCGCACCGGGAACCCCGGATCGGCGGCGAGCCGCTCGCCCGCCTCCCGCGCCAGCACCTGCCCGACCAGCGTCGACTTCCCCGACCCCGACACTCCCGTCACGGCCGTGAACACGCCGAGCGGGAACTCCGCATCGACGTCGCGCAGGTTGTGCCGCCGCGCCCCGGACACCCGGACGGACCCGGCCGCCTCCCGCACCGCCCGCCCTGCACCCGCCGCGCGCTCCGCGAACAGGTGCCGCGCCGTCGCCGACCGGGCCACGCCGGCCAGCTCCGCGGGCGGGCCGCTGTGCAGCACCCGCCCGCCGTGCTCGCCCGCCCGCGGGCCCACGTCCACCACCCAGTCCGCATGCCGCACCACGTCAAGGTGGTGCTCCACCACGAACACCGTGTTCCCCGCCGCCTTCAGCCGGTCCAGCACACCCAGCAGCGCCTCCGTGTCGGCCGGATGCAGGCCGGCCGACGGCTCGTCCAGCACGTACACCACCCCGAACAGCCCCGACCGCAGCTGCGTCGCCAGCCGCAGCCGCTGCAACTCGCCAGCCGACAGCGTCGGCGCCGTCCGGTCCAGGCTCAGATAGCCCAGGCCCAGCTCGACGACCGGCGCGATCCGGGCCCGCAGGTCGGCCGCCAGCACCCGCGCCGCCTCCCCGCCCGGCGGCGTCCCCGCCAGCAACCGGTCCAGGCCCGTCAGCGGCAGCGCCGCCAACTCCGCGATGGTGCGCCCCGCGTACGTCACGGCGAGTGCCTCCGGCCGCAGCCGCCGCCCCGCGCACACCGGACACGGCGAATCGGTGAGGAACTTCTCCGCGCGGGCCCGCAGGGTGGCGCTGCGGCTCTCCGCGAACGTCTTCATCACCCATCTGTGCGCGCTCGTGTACGTCCCCCGGTACGGGCGCTGGATCCGCTCCGGATCGCGCACGGGGTGCACCGTGACGACCGGCTGCTCCTCGGTGAACAGGATCCACTCGCGGTCCGCCGCGGCCAGCTCCCGCCACGGCGCGTCCACGTCGTGCCCGAGCGCCTCCAGGATGTCCCGCAGGTTCTTGCCCTGCCAGGCGCCCGGCCAGGCGGCGATCGCGCCCTCGCGGATCGACAGGCCCGGATCGGGGACGAGCAGCTCCTCGGTGGTGCGGTGGATGCTGCCCAGCCCGTGGCACGAAGGGCACGCCCCCGCCGCGGTGTTGGGGGAGAAGGCGTCGGAGTCGAGCCGCTCGGCGCCCTGCGGGTAGGTGCCGGCGCGGGAGAACAGCATGCGCAGCGAGTTGGAGAGCAGGGTCACCGTCCCCACGGAGGAGCGGGAGCCGGGCGTGGAGCGCCGCTGCTCCAGCGACACCGCGGGCGGCAGACCGGTGACCGAGTCGACATCGGGCGCGCCGACCTGGTGGATGAGGCGGCGCGCGTACGGGGCGACCGACTCGAAGTAGCGGCGCTGCGCCTCGGCGTAGAGCGTGCCGAAGGCGAGGGAGCTCTTCCCGGAGCCGGAGACGCCGGTGAAGACGGTCAGGGCGTCGCGGGGGATGTCCACGTCGACGCCGCGCAGGTTGTGCTCGCGGGCTCCGCGGACACGTACGAACGGGTCGAGGGCGGGGGCCGGCGCCGGGCTCGCCGGACTCGACGGCCCCGACGCGGGAGGGCCTGAGGCCGCGCGGCGCCGGCGAGCCCGGCGAGGCGGCCGAAGGACTCCGGGAGGGCCGCCCGGCCGTCGGTGGAGGTGGTGACGAGCAGCTCGTCGGCGCCCGTCGGCGCAGCCACATCGGCGAGTCGGCCCGCGACCTGCTCGGCGGTGCCGTGGACGTGCCGGTGGGCGCGCCCTCGTGCGGCTCGCGCTCCCGCGCGCCGTCATGGCCATGGACTCGATCTCGGCGGCCGGGCGCAGCGGCGGGAAGCTGCCGCGCGTGCGCGAGGCGGCCGGCGACCAGCCCTCGGGGGCGAGGTCGAGGATCCGCCGGGCCTCCGCCTCGGTGGCGGCCCGGAGACCGCGACGTGCGGTGCGGGGCGGCCGGGGAAGAGGGATTCGAGCACGCCGAACTGCTCCGCCACGAGGAGCGGCTGGTGGTTCGGCAGCATGACGCCGCCGGGCGGCCGCGGGGATTCCCGGCCCGCGAGCCTAGGGTGGCCCGTATGAGTGAGCGCACGAACCGCCGGCCGCTGGCCGTCTTCGACATCGACAACACCCTGGCCGACACCGACCACCGCCAGCACTTCCTGGAGCGCCGGCCGCGGGACTGGGACGGGTTCTTCGGTGCGGCGCCGGCCGATCCGCCGCTCGCACGCGGGGTGGCGCTGGCGGTCGAGCGCGCAGCCGACAGCGAGATCGTCTACCTGACCGGCCGCCCGGAGCGGTGCCGGGCCGACACGCAGGAGTGGCTGGAGCGGCACGGGCTGCCGCAGGGGCGGGTGTGGATGCGCGGGGACAGGGACCGGCGGCCGGCGCGGCTGACCAAGCTGGAGATCCTGCGCCGCCTGGCGCGGAGCCGCGAGGTGCGGGTGCTCGTGGACGACGACGAGCTGGTGTGCCAGGCCGCGCGCGCCGAGGGGTTCCCGGTGGTGCTGGCGAACTGGGCGGCGGAGGCGCCGGAGCTGAGGTCTGCCCAGGAGGGCGAGGGCCGCACCTGACGACGGCCGGCGGCGGTGCGGCGGGCGCGCCCTGCCCCGGGGGAGGCCCCCGGAGCCCGGCGCGCCCGTCATTCCTCCTCGTCGAGCCGGAAGCCGACCTTCAGTCCCACCTGGTAGTGGGCGATCTCGCCGTTCTCGATGTGTCCGCGCATCTGCGTCACCTCGAACCAGTCGAGGTTGCGCAGCGTCCGGCTCGCTCGGGCGATCCCGTTGCGGATGGCCTGATCGATGCCCTCGGTGGACGTGCCGACGATTTCGGTCACCCGGTACGTGTGGTTGGACATGGAGGTCTCCCGACGGTGGGGGCTTCGTCGCCTTCTACGGTGCCCCAGTACGTCCTTCCTCGCGAGCTTTGCCGGATCAATTCCGCGGCGAATGCCCTTGACCGGCCCATTGGTCTATGCCAATTTCAAGCCATCTCGGATTTCCCCGCAGAAGGTGACCCCTCGTGAAGATGCGCTTCCTCGCCGTGTGCACCGCCGTCGCGGCCGCGACCGCCCTGACCGGATGCAGCGGCGCGGGCGGCGCGTCCGCGGGACCGGAGAAAGTGACGCTCTGGCTCATGAAGGGCAGCGCCTCCGACGAGTTCATCGCCCGCTTCACCGCCTCCTTCGAGCAGGAGCACCCCGGCGTCGACCTCGACGTCCGCATCCAGGAGTGGACCGGCATCGGCGAGAAGGTCGACGCCGTCCTCTCCGGCCGCGGCGGCGAGAGCGCCGACCTCATCGAGGTCGGCAACACCCAGGTCGCCCGCTACATCGAGACCGGAGGCGTCTCCGAACTCACCCTCGACGGCATGCGCAAGTGGGGCAACCAGGACTGGCTCGACGGCCTTGCCGACCCGAGCAGCATCGGCGGGGCCCAGTACGGCGTCCCCTGGTACGCCGCGAACCGCGTCGTGATCTACCACAAGGACCTCTTCGCGGACGCCGGCATCAAGACGCCGCCCCGGAACCGCCAGGAGTGGATCCAGGCCACCCAGAAGCTCGACAAGGGCGACCAGCAGGGCATCTACCTCGCCGGACAGAACTGGTACGTCCTCTCCGGCTTCGTCTGGGACGAGGGCGGCGACCTCGCCGTCCAGAACAACGGCACATGGGAGGGCACCCTCCACGACGAGAAGGCCCTCGCCGGCATGGAGTTCTACAAGCAGCTCCAGGCCCTCGGCGACGGCCCCAAGGGCGCCGACGAGGAGACACCCCCGCAGACCGAGGTCTTCGCCCGCGGCAAGGTCGCCCAGATCATCGGCCCGCCCAGCCAGGCCGCCGCCATCGAGGCCGCCAACCCCGCCCTCAAGGGCAAGCTCGGCTTCTTCCCCGTCCCCGGGAAGACCTCCGACAAGCCCGGCGCCGTCTTCACCGGCGGCTCCGTCCTGATCATCCCGGAGAAGGCGCGGCAGCGCGACCACGCCATCGACGTCATCACCGCCCTGGTCAGCGAGAGGTGGCAGACCGAACTCGCCCGCACCATGAGCTACGTGCCCAACAAGACCACCCTCGCCCACGTCGTCGCCGGCAACGAGGGGGCCGCCAGCATGGCCGTCGGCGCCGCCCACGGCCGGGCCACCCCCAAGTCCGCCCGCTGGGCCGAGGTCGAGGCCCAGAACCCGATCAAGCCGTACATGACAGCCGTCCTCACCGGCCAGGACCCCCGCAAGGCGGCCCGCACCGCCTCCGAGACCATCACCACGGTCCTGAACACCGAACGCTGAGCCGCCGAGTTCAAAGTCCGCACACCCGGCGGCCGCGAAGCGGTCACACCGAATCCAGCCGGTCACGGAAGAAGTAGAGGGGCCGGGCCGCCACGCCTGCGGCCCGCGCTCCGTGCCCGGACCTGGAGCCGCCATGACCATCGCCCCCCTGTCCCCGAGC
>NZ_RPSE01000381.1:0-6016 GCF_003949955.1 Streptomyces sp. WAC05292 | reverse complement strand
GGGCGAGCTGCTCCCGGTCGCGGGCGGTCCTGCGCTCGGGGTGCTGCCGGTCGGCGGGGCGCAGGCCGAACAAGCCGCTCCGGGGCGTGCCGTGCGGGGGCGTCTCGTCGTCGAGGGTCGCCATCGCGGGGCGGCCGCCGACGCCGGTGAGGCCGGCGATGCCCGCGGCGGCCTCGTCGAGGGCGGCGGGGTCGTCGGCGCCGTCGAGGCCGAGCACGCCGAGCGGGGCTTCGAGTTCGACGGGGCGGCGCCGGTCGGCGGCGGGCAGCGGCCGGCAGCCCGCTCCGTGCTGCACGGCGGGCGCGGTGTGCGCGGGCCGCTTGCCGGGGCCGGCGGGGCGGCCGTGGCGGTCGTGCTTGCCGCCGCCGGGGCGCAGTCCGCCGCCGGGGCTGTCGGGGGCCTCGGTGAGCAGCGCGGAGGGCAGGAACACCACGGCGGTGGTGCCGCCGTACGGGCTGGGCTGGAGGACGACCTTCACGTCGTGGCGGCGGGCGAGGCGGCTGACGACGAACAGGCCGAGGCGGTCGGTGTCGGAGAGCTCGAACTCGGGGGTCTCGGCGAGGCGCAGGTTGGCGTCGAGGAGCGCTTCGGGGTTCATGCCGAGGCCGCGGTCGTGGATCTCCAGGGTGAAGCCGTTGGCGACGCGTTCGCCGTGGACCTGGACGGCGGTGTGCGGCGGCGAGAAGACGGTCGCGTTCTCCAGCAGTTCGGCGACGAGGTGGGTGACGTCGGCGACGGCGGGGCCGGCGATGCCGAGGCGGGGCAGGCGGCGGACCTCGATGCGCTCGTAGTCCTCGACCTCGGCGACGGCGGCGCGGACGACGTCCATCAGCTGCACGGGCCGGCGCCACTGGCGGGACGGCGCCGCGCCGGAGAGGATCACGAGGCCCTCGGCGTGGCGGCGCATGCGGGTGGTCATGTGGTCGAGGCGGAAGAGGTCGGCGAGCTCCTCGGCGTCCTCGGTGCGCCGCTCCATGGTGTCGAGCAGGGTGAGCTGGCGGTGGAGCAGCACCTGGTTGCGGCGGGCGAGGTTGACGAAGACCTCGGAGACGCCCTTGCGGAGTTCGGCCTGCTTGACGGCGGCCTCGACGGCGGCGCGCTGGAGGGTGTTGAGGGCGAGGCCGACCTGGCCCACCTCGTCCTTCTCGTACTCCAGGCGGGGGGCCTCGGTCTCGACGTCGACGTGCTCCCCGGCGGCGAGGCGGCGCATGACGGCGGGGAGGCGGACGCCGGAGACCTCGTGGGCCTCCTTGCGCAGCCGGGACAGGTCGCGGATCAGGTCGCGTCCGATGCGGACGGACATGAAGAGGGAGACCAGCAGTGCGAAGAAGCCGAGGACGCCGGCGACGGCGGCCTGGACGAGGACGGTGACGGCGACGGGCTCGACGCGCTCCTGGTAGCGGTCGCCCGCGGCGGTGCCCATGGTGGCGAGGTCGTCGAGGACCTTGCCGGCGGCCTCGTCCCACTGGGCGGCGGTGATGCTGCGGGGGTTCTTGCCGGGGCCGCCGGAGAGGAAGCGCTCCTCCGCGTCGCGCAGGGGCTTGGTGTCGGGCCCGTTCCAGTACGTCTCGAAGGCGTCCCGCTCGGCGGGGGGCAGGATCGCGAGGTTGAAGGAGTACAGCAGTCGCCGGTTCGCGGCGAGGTCGGAGACCTGGCGCAGGTCGGCGGGGCCGACGTTGCGGGCGGCGAGGGCGGAGGCGATGACGGCGTCCTCGCGGGAGAGGGTCTCGCGGGCGCGGGTGATGCCGACGAGGGCGCGGCCCTGCTTGTCCATCTCCACGTTCTCCAGCGCGTGGAGGTTCATCAGGAAGTCGTAGCAGGGGTCGACGAGCCGGCTGTACATCTCCAGCGCCTGGTTGGGGTCCAGGGTGTTCTGGTCGACGGAGCGGCGCAGGGTTCCGATGCCGTTCAGGGCGTCGAGGATGGAGGTCAGGCGCTGGTTGGCGGCCGGCGAGAGCTCTTCGACGACCTCTGGGTCGCGGGCGTTCCTGCCGATGCGGTCGACGAGTCGGTCGGTGGCGGCGCGGCGCTTGGCGAGCTCGGCGGTGGCGGCGGAGGCGCGGGGGTCGCCGATGACGACGAGGGTCTGGCGGCGCTCCTTCTGCAGGACGCGGACGACGTCCTCGATGGGGTAGCCGACCTTGTCGATGACGTAGGCGACGTCGAGGAGTTGCAGGGCCTGTCGGCCGGTCACGACGGTGGAGAAGCCCCAGAGGGCGGTGAGGGAGACGAGCGGCACGAGCAGCAGCGCCACGATCTTCCGGCGGATGGACTTCCCGCGAAAGCGCATGGCCTCCCCAGCCTCCCCAGCTCAACCCCCTTTGCGGGGATTGGTGTTCCGTCATTTAAACGGCGTGAGCCTACTACTGCTGCGCGACGGCTTCGAAGGCGTGTCCGGACGTTTTCGGCCTGCCGTCCGGGCGAAGATCACGAGTTGTCCGATACCTCCGGGCAACTGCGTTCCGATATGCGGCAGATGACACTCGGTGGGGGGTCGGTTCCCCTGGCGGCACGGATGGCTGGAAGTATTCGTTCCGGCGTGCTCGGCGGTGCGGGTGAAAGTCCGCGATCCGGGAATCTCCCGGGGCCGGTGCACGTCTACCTGTTCGAGGGGTTTTCGCCGGGTGCGTCGTCCGGCCCTGCGCGGGCAGGGTAGACATCACCGGCAGTGCGAGGGGAGGGAGCGCGCCATGGGGACGTACGAGGACACGGGCGCGGGAGCGTCGGTGCGCGCGGCGGCGGTCGGGGGCGCCGGGGCGGCCGGCGGGCCGCGGCGGGGGCTGTGGCAGGAGGAGCCGGCCCGGCGGCGCAGGCTGCCGGACCCGGTGCGGGAGTCGGCGGTGCGGGCGGTGCTGATCGTGGCGGTCACGCTGACCGCGGCGACGATCGCGTTCTTCCTGACGATCACGGGCTCCTGGCTGGCCCTGCCGATGGTGCTGGCCGCGATAGCCGGGATCGTGGTGGCGACGTGGGGCGTCCTGGACGTGATCATCACGCGGCAGATCTGGAACCAGCGGTACGGCGTGGTGTCGGAGCCCAGCAGCACCGCGCGGAGCCTGCGGCGCGAGAGGCGCCGGGCCCGCCGCGAGGAGCGCGCCGCCCGCCGCGGGCGGTCCGGCGGGAACCGGCAGAGCGCCGCCGGCTGGGCGGAGCACATATCCGCGCGCGGCGGAGCCGGTTAGGGGCCGGTCCGCCGGACGGGCCCCACGGCGCCCGGGCCGGCCGCCGGCGGGTGCGGCGGCCGGCCGGGGCCGGGTCAGGTGCCGGCGGCCGGCCGGGGCCGGGTCAGGTGCCGGCGGTCGAGCGGCGGAACATGCGCGTCGCGGTGATCTCACCGTGGATCGCCTCGCCCTCCGCGGACTGCTGCGGCAGGCCCGGCCGCAGGTGCTCCTCGACGCTGATGTACTTCAGGCCCGCCCGCAGGTCGGCGTCGTTGCGCAGCCGGATGACCAGCGGGAACTCGGCCAGGGCGGTGGTGTCGAAGAGGCCCGTGGTGTACAGGAGCTGGACGCCGAGGGCGTCCGAGACGGCCCGCTGGAGCTCCAGCAGGTACGTGGCGTTGGCGCGCCCGATCGGGTTGTCGAGGAACAGGGTGCCGGCGTGCCGGTGCTTGTCGCGGCCGCGGTCGTTGCTGCGCAGTGCCGCCATCGTGCAGTAGAGCGCGATGGCGGCGGTCAGCAGCTGGCCGCCGGAGAACACGTCGCCCATCTGGCCGACGGGGACCCGCTCGGCGCGCAGCACCGCGTCCGGCTTGAGGATCTCCACCGAGACGCCCTTGGGCTCCAGGGCCGCCTGGACGCCGCGCAGGAGGAGGGACATGCCGTCGCGGCGGCCTTCGCCGAATGCGGCGTTCTTCCTGACCGCGGAGCGGGTGGCGTCGTCGATGACCTCGCCGAGCCGCTCGGTGAGCGTGGCCTGGTCGGGCTCCTCGAAGCGGATCCGCAGGAACTCCTGGCCCGACCATTCGCCGAGGCCCTCGGGGAGCCGGGAGAGCCGCTGGGCGGAGCGCAGCGTCGCCAGGGCGGACTCGACCAGTCCGCGGAGCCGGTCGACGATGCTGTCCCGGTTGCGCTCCAGCTGGGCGAGCTCGTCGGTGAGGACGCGCAGGCGGGGTGCGAAGGCCGCCGCCCAGGCAGCCGCGTGCTCGGGCAGGGCGGAGGCGGGCAGTTCGCGGATCTGCTGCCGGGCGGGGGTGCGGACCTGCTCGTAGCGGGTGGCGTTGGCGTGCCGGACGAGGACGTCACAGGCCTCGCGGACGGCGGTCTCGGCGGCCGAGAGGTCCGCGGCGCAGCCGCGCAGCGAGCGGCGGGCCTCGGCGGCGGACTGCCGGGCCTCCTCCAGGGTCCCCGGGTGGGGCGCGGGCTCCTGCTCGTCGTCCTGCGGGGCGTGGTCGCGCAGCAGGTCGCGCAGCAGCGCCGCGGTCTCGTCGAAGCCCCCGGCGCCGTCCTCGGCGGTGCGGTGGGCGCGCAGCAGGTCGGCGTGGGCGGCGCGGGCGCTCTCGACGGCCGCGGCGTGCGCGGCGAGCTGGGCGGTCGCGTTGCGCAGCATCGCCTGCGCCTGGTCGACGTCCTCGGGGACCATCTCCTCGGGGAGGTCCGTGTGGGCCCCGCCGTCGGCCGGGGCGTGCCGCTCGGCCTCGCCGCGGAGCCGGCCGAGCTGTTCGCTCGCGGCGGAGGCGCGGGCCTCCAGCATCTGGACGAGGGATTCGGCGCGGGCGGCGGCCGCCTGCCGGGAGGGGCCGTCGGCGCCGTCGGTGCCTTCGAGGAGCTGGGCGGCCCTGGTGCGGACCTTGTTGGTGAGCCGGTCGAGTTCGGCGAGGGCGGCGCTCTCGTCGGACTCGGCGCGGGCCTGCTCGGCCCGCAGGTCGGCGCCGACGCCGACCTTCTCGTAGAGCCGGGAGGCGGCCCGGTAGGCCTCGCGGAGGTCCGGCAGCGGGCGCTGCGGGGCCCCCTGGCCGGCGTCCTCGGGGAGCGCCTCGGGGGCGCCTGCGATCTCGGCGCGCTCGGCGCGCAGGGCGCGGGCGGTGCGGCGGGCGTCGTCGGCGGCGCGCTGTGCGGCGCGGCGGTCCTCGTCGGCGGCGCGGGCCCGCTCCAGGCACAGTTCGGCGCGTGCCTCGGCTTCGGCGGCGTCGTCGGCGAGTTCGCGGACGCGGACCTGCCAGGTGGCGCGCTCGCGCAGCCGGGAGGCGAGGCCGGCGAGGACGTCGGCGGCGCGGCGGGCGCGCTGGGCGGCGTCCTGGCGCTCGTCGCGGACGCGGGCGGCGTCGGCCGCGGCCTCGTCGGCCTCGGCGCGGGCGGTGCGGGCCTCTGCGAGCTCGGCGTCGGCCTCCTGGGCGAAGGTGCGGGCGGCCGCGGCCTGCTCGGCGAGCTCGGCGAGCCGGCCGGGCGGGCATCCGGTGCGCCAGGACGCCAGGCGGGCGGCGAGCTCCCGGTCCCCGGCGAGGCGGGCGGCGAGCTCGCGGATCTCGGTGTCGCGGGCGGTGGCGCGGTCGCGGAGCGCGCGGCGCTCCTCGTCGGCGGCGTGCTCGTCGTGCATGGCCGGGTTCGGCGGGACGAGGAACACCGCGGCGGCGTCGTCCCCGGCCGCGGGGACGGGGGCGAGGAGGGCGGCGGCGGTGCCGACGGCGACGGTGGAGCGGGGCAGCAGGGCGGCCCCGGAGAGGACCTCGCGGGCGCGGGCGTGGGTGTCGGGGTCGGTGATGACGACGCCGTCGACGAGTTCGGGGCGGGCGGCGAGGACCGCGGCGTGGTCGGCGGGGTCGACGGACTGGGCGAGGTAGCGCCAGCCGGGCAGGGCGGGGATGCCGTGCTCGCCGAGGTACTCGACCGTGGCGAGGACGTCGGGCCCGGGCGGCAGCAGGCCGCCGTCGCCGAGCGCGCCGAGGATGCGGGCGTCGTCGGCGGCGGCGGTGCGCAGGTCGAACAGCTGGCGTTCGGCGGAGGCGACCGCGTCGGTGAGGAGGGTGTGCAGCTCGTCGGCGGTGCGGTCGCCTCCGCCGAACGCCAGCTGTTCGACC
>NZ_RPSE01000380.1:0-6037 GCF_003949955.1 Streptomyces sp. WAC05292 | reverse complement strand
GGGCTGCTCCGCGCCAGGGGCCGGGGGAGGGGATGCAGCCAGAAGGGCACCAGGCGCGGCCACTCCCGCCCGCTGCCCTGCCGGGCCCCGCGACCGAGCAGGACACCGGGAGCGGAGAGGCCGACGGGCAGGACCGTGAGCGGAGAGGCGGGGGAACCGAGGCAGTCCACGGCTTCCCGCCCGGGGCTCAGCGGCGGCGGGAGGTGACCGACTTCTCCACGGCGAACAGCTCCTCCTCGACCTGGTCCAGCGCCAGCCGCAGGGCGCCGGTAGCCACCGCGGCCTCACCCAGCAGCGACTGCGCCACCCGCGGCGGGCGCAGACAGTAGCGCTCCAGCTCCCGCCGCAGCGGGTCCAGCACGCCGTCCAGCCCGGCGGCCCAGCCGCCCACGACCACCAGCTCGGGGTCCATCGCCAGCACCAGCGCGGCCACGTCGTGCACGAGCCGCTGGATGAACCGCTCCACCGCGGCCACGGCCCGCTCGTCCCCGCGCCGGGCCATGGCGAACACCTCGGCCACCGCCTGCTCGTCCAAGGGGTGCAACGGCTCGCCCGTCGTCGAGAGCAGCTTCTCCGGCGTCACCTCCCGGCCCAGCAGATGCAGCGCGCCGATCTCGCCGGCCGCCCCGCCGTACCCGCGGTGCAGCCGTCCGCCGATCAGCGACCCAGCCCCCGGGCTGAGGCCGGCCATCACGAACACCATGTCGTCGGTGTCCTGCGCCGCCCCCTTCCAGTGCTCGGCCAGCGCCGCCGCGTTCGCGTCGTTCTCCACTTGTACCGGGCAGCGGAAGGACCTCCGCAGCCGCTCGCCGAGCGGCAGCCCCGTCCACCCCGGCAGGGCCGTGCACAGGCGCACGGTGCCGTCTGCCTCGACGATCCCCGGACTGCCGACCCCCACCGCCCGCAGCGAGTCCCGCGGCACCCCCGCACGCCGCAGCAGATCCGCCACGGCCGCCCGGACCTTGTCGAGCCGCTCGTCCGCCGGCGCCGTCTCGGCGATGTCCTTCGTACCGGCCCCGATCACCCGGCCGTCCAGCCCGGACAGCAGGACCGCGATCCGGTGCGAGCCGATCTCGATGCCGAGCAGGTGCCCCGACTCGGCCCGGAACCGGAATCTGCGGGCAGGCCGCCCCTGCCGCCTGGCCCCCTCCTCGGCCTCCGCCTCGACGACGAGCCCGGTGCCCATCAACTGCTCCACGACGCCCTCGACGGTCGGCCGGGAAAGGCCGGTCACCCGCGTGAGGTCCGTGAGCGTCGGCGACTGGGCGGCCCGCAGCGCGCGCAGCACCACGGCCGAATTGATCCGCCGGAGCAGAGAGGGATCTCCGCCGGTCAGCTGCCCCAACGTCTTTCCTCCCAGCCGGCGAGCCCGTCAGCCGGATCGTACTGCCCGCCCGCAGCGGCGGCGAGAAGCGCCCCCCTGGCCGCACCCCGCGGAAGACGACTCCCCCTCTCAGGCCGGAGCGACGAACCCCGACTCGTACGCCGCGATCACCGCCTGCGTCCGGTCCCGGGCACCCAGCTTCGCGAGCACGGCACTCACATGGGACTTCACCGTCTCGGCCCCCACGAACATCTCGGCCGCGATCTCCGCGTTCGTCATCCCGCGGGCCATCCGCCGCAGCACCTCCTCCTCCCGCTCCGTCAACGCAGCCCGCTCCAGCCGGGCCCGCGCCGCACTCGTTCCGTACTCCGCGGCCAGCGACCGCACCGCCGCCGGGAAGAGGAGCGTCTCCCCTTCCGCGACCAGCCGCACGGCGTGCACGATCTCGGACGGCCGCGCCCGCTTCAGCAGGAACCCGTCGGCCCCCGCCCGCAGCGCCCGGTACACGTACTCGTCGTTCTCGAAGGTCGTCACCACCAGGATCTTCGGCGGTTCGTCGATGCTCTTCAGCACTGCCTTGGTCGCCTCGATGCCGTCCAGCAGCGGCATCCGCACGTCCATCGCCACCACGTCCGGCCGGAGCTGCCGCACCAGCGGGATCACGGCCGCCCCGTCGGCGGCCTCCCCGACCACCTCGATGTCGGGCTGGGCGTCCAGCACAGCGCGCAGACCCGCGCGCACCAGCGGCTCGTCGTCGACGAGCAGAACCGTCACAGACATCCGCTCAGCCTATTCCCCTCAACGGCAGCCGGGCCGCCCGCTGCCGTATCCCCCGCAGCCCGCTCCCGCTCCCGCTCCCGCCCCCGGCCCCGGCCCCGCCGGGGCCCGGACCGGACGCCTCCGCGTCCGCCGGCAGCGGATTGGCCACCTCCAACTCCAGCCCCCTCCTCGTCACTTCCACCCGTACCCGCACCGGGACCGGTCCGCAGTGCCGCAGCACGTTCGTGAGCGCCTCCTGCAGGATCCGGTACGCCTCCTGGGAAACGGGATCCGGCAGCGACTCCAGCGGCCCCGCCAATTCCGCGTCCACCACCGCGCCCGACGCCCGAGTGGAATCCAGCAGCCGGCCGGCGTCCGCGAGGGTCGGCCGCTGGGACGGCCGGGGTCCCGAATGCCGCAGCACGACCAGCACGCGCTCCAAGTCCTCCAGAGCAGCGCGCCCCGTCTCCTCGATGACGTCCAACGCCCGCTCGGTGAAGGCAGGATCCCCCGCGGTGCGCGCCGCCCCGGCCTGCACCACCGCCACGGTCAGCGCGTGCCCGATCGTGTCGTGCAGCTCCCGCGCGATGCGCGTACGCTCCAGCAACTGCTCGGTCCGCGCCTCCAGGACGGACAGCCGGTCCGCGGTCGACGGCCCCAGCAGCCGCACCGCCACGACGGTGACCAGGTCACCCATCAGGTGCACCACCGTGACCAGCGCCAAAGGCGGCAGCGGGACGAGCAGAGCTGCCAGCCACCGCGGCGGCACCACCGGCAGCACCTCCGCGTCCCCGAGGGGGAAGCCGAGAGCGAGGGCGAGCAGTTCGACGGTCACCATCGCGAGGACGACGGTCGCGAACATCGCCGCGGCCGCCAGCAGCATGCGCACCTCCAGCCACAGGACCGTCCGCCACCGGTCTCCCCACCGCTTCGACGGCGACGCCGATATGGCGCCCTCGCCGGAGCTCCATTCGTCGGGGGTGAGCAGGAAGCGCGCCTGCAGGCCCTCGGCCATCCTCACCCGCGGCAGCAGACCCAGCGGCGCGACCATCAGGGCGGGCACCCACAAGTGCCGCGGGTCTATGAACCCCCACAGCGCCACCAGCAGCATGGGCACGCACAGGTGCAGCCAGCGCGAGTAGGTGAGCGGTTGGAGAGGCGCCCTGATCAGTCGGTTCATGCCCCCATCGTGTCAGTGGGCGACCACGCGGATCCTCCCCCGCACGGGGGAGACGATCTCCCCGCGCGGGGGAGGACCGAGGACGCCGGCCGCCGCGAACCTTGAGGCATGAACACGATCCACATCCGGGAACTGACCAAGAAATACGGCGCGAAGACCGCCGTGGACCACCTCACCTTCGATGTACTTCCCGGCCGGGTGACGGGCTTCCTGGGCCCGAACGGCGCCGGGAAGTCGACCACCCTCAGGCTCCTCCTCGGCCTCGACAGGGCCACATCCGGAACGGCCACCGTCGGCGGCCTCCGATACGCCGACCTCGAACAGCCCCTGCTGCACGTCGGAGCGCTGCTCGACGCCCACGCCGCGCACGGCGCGCGGACCGCCCGCAGCCACCTGAGCGCCCTGGCGGCCGCCAACCGCATCCCGGCGCGACGGGTGGAAGAGGCGCTGAAGCGGACGGGCATCGCCCCCGCCGCCGACCGGAGGATCAAGACGTACTCGCTCGGGATGCGGCAGCGGCTCGGCATAGCGGCCGCCCTCCTCGGCGACCCGGGCGTCATCCTGCTCGACGAGCCCGCCAACGGCCTCGACCCCGAGGGGATCATATGGATCCGGGAGCTGGTGCGCGGCCTCGCCGCGGAGGGCCGGACCGTGCTCGTCTCCAGCCACCTGATGTCGGAGACCGCCGCCTTCGCCGACCACCTCGTCATCCTGGGCCGGGGCCGGCTGCTCGCCCTGGGATCCGCGGCGGCGCTGCTCGCCGGCGGCGCCTGCTGGGTGCTGTACGGCTCCTCCTGGTTCCGCGTCGAGGAGGTCACCGCGGCCGGCACCCGGGTGCTGACGGCCGAGCAGGTCCTGGCCGCGGCGGCCGTGCCCGTCGGCGCGCCGCTCGTGAGCGTGGACACCGGCGAGATCGAAAGCCGCGTACGCGCGCGGCTGCCCCGCGTCGATTCGGTCGAAGTGGAACGGTCGTGGCCGCGCGGAATCGGTCTGGAAGTGACGGAGCGCAAACCCGTCCTGCTCATCAAAAAGGACGCCAACTTCGTGGAAGTGGACGCTTCGGGTGTGCGCTTCGACACGGTTGCGAAAGCACCGGCCGGCGTCCCCCTCCTCGCCCTCGACGCCTCCCGCTCGCCGAGCGGCCGCCGCTTCGACGAGGAGCGGCTGCTGCGCGAGGCGGTGGGGGTCGCCGGGGCCCTGCCGGCGCCCGTGGCCAAGGAGACCGTGCAGGTCAAGGTCGCCTCGTACGACTCGGTCGTGCTGGAGCTCACCGGCGGGCGGAAGGTCGTGTGGGGGAGCGGCGGGCAGGGGGCGGCGAAGGGCCGCGCGCTGACGGCCCTCCTCAAGGCCGCCCCCAAGGCAGGGCACTTCGACGTCAGCGTCCCCACGGCCCCTGCCGTGTCCGGGAGTTGACGCCGGGTCGAACAGCGGCGCACCCTGGTTGGCCACCGATACGGGTGATCACATAGGGTGAAAAGAAAAACGGGAGGTTCGGCGTGTTCGTTGAACACGCGCTACTTGTCGACTTAGTGTCCTGTTCGGAAGAGTCCAGGGAACAGGCACATACTTAACCCTAAACTTCAGGGTTAGGGTTCGGGTCGGCGCGTTCGGACCGTCCCACATTTCGGCATCAGTCGTCGCACCGCAGGCCCGCGAGGCGGCGACACGTAACTCGAGGCGAGAGGCCTTCGACGTGGCAGCACCGCAGAACTACCTCGCAGTCATCAAGGTCATCGGTGTCGGCGGCGGTGGTGTCAATGCCATCAACCGAATGATCGAGGTCGGTCTCAAGGGCGTCGAGTTCATCGCCATCAACACGGACGCACAGGCCCTGTTGATGAGCGACGCCGACGTCAAGCTCGACGTCGGCCGCGAACTCACCCGGGGGCTCGGCGCCGGAGCCAACCCGGCAGTCGGTCGCAAGGCGGCAGAGGACCACCGCGAGGAGATCGAGGAGGTCCTCAAGGGGGCCGACATGGTCTTCGTCACCGCCGGCGAGGGCGGCGGCACCGGCACCGGCGGCGCCCCCGTCGTCGCCAACATCGCGCGCTCGCTCGGCGCCCTGACGATCGGCGTCGTCACCCGCCCGTTCACCTTCGAGGGACGGCGCCGCGCGAACCAGGCGGAGGACGGCATCGCCGAGCTCCGCGAAGAGGTCGACACCCTCATCGTCATCCCCAACGACCGGCTGCTGTCCATCTCGGACCGCCAGGTCTCGGTGCTCGACGCCTTCAAGTCGGCAGACCAGGTCCTGCTCTCCGGCGTCCAGGGCATCACCGACCTCATCACCACCCCCGGCCTCATCAACCTCGACTTCGCGGACGTCAAGTCCGTGATGTCCGAGGCCGGCTCCGCCCTCATGGGCATCGGCTCGGCCCGCGGCGACGACCGCGCCGTGGCCGCCGCCGAGATGGCGATCTCCTCCCCGCTGCTGGAGGCGTCCATCGACGGCGCCCGCGGCGTCCTGCTGTCCATCTCCGGCGGCTCGGACCTCGGCCTCTTCGAGATCAACGAGGCCGCCCAGCTGGTCAGCGAGGCCGCCCACCCCGAGGCGAACATCATCTTCGGCGCCGTCATCGACGACGCCCTCGGCGACGAGGTGCGCGTCACCGTCATCGCCGCCGGCTTCGACGGCGGCCAGCCGCCGGCCCGCCGCGACAACGTCATCGGCGCCGCGTCCACCAAGCGCGAGGAGCCCGCGCCGGCCCCCGTCCGTGCCCCCGAGCCGGTCCGCCCGGCCTTCGGCGGACTCGGCACGGTCACCCCGCGCGAGG
>NZ_RPSE01000037.1:0-30544 GCF_003949955.1 Streptomyces sp. WAC05292 | reverse complement strand
GCCGGAGGGGGCGGCGGGGAGGGCATCTTCAAGAGCTCCGTGCTCGTCGGCCCCGGCGGCCCCACCGGCGACCGGTACGACAAGATGCGCCTGGTCCCCTTCGGGGAGTACGTACCGGCCCGGTCCGTCCTCGGCTGGGCAACCTCGGTCGGCAGGGCGGCGGGCGAGGACCGCCGGCGCGGAGCGGCACCGGTGGTGATGGAGCTGCCGGACGGTGCCGGGGTGCGCATCGGCCCGCTGGTGTGCTTCGAGTCGGCGTTCCCCGACATGGGCCGGCACCTGGTGCGCGAGGGGGCCGGCCTGCTGGTCGCCCAGTCGGCCACGTCCACCTTCCAGGAGAGCTGGGCGCCCGCGCAGCACGCCTCGCTCGCCGCGCTGCGGGCCGCGGAGACCGGCCGCCCCGTCGTGCACGCCACGCTCACCGGGATCAGCGCGGTGCACGGCCCGTCGGGGGAGCCGGTCGGCCCGCGGCTGCCGGTCTCCGCGAGCACGGCCGAGGTGTACGAGATCCCGCTCGCCCGGGGCACGACGGCCTACGTCCGCTTCGGCGACTGGGCCGTGGCCGCGTCCGTGCTGCTGCTGGCCGGCTGCGGGGCGGGCGCCGGAGTGCGGGCGCTGCGGCTCAGGCGGCCTGCTCCTGGACCGAGCGCACCACCCGCTCGCACAGCTCGTGGGTGAGCAGCGCGTCCCGGGCGCTGAGCACCTTCCCGGCGGCCACTGCTTCGAGGAACGCGTCGACGGCCTGCTCGATGCCGCGCTGGCGGGCGACCGGCACCCAGTCGCCGCGCCGGCGCACCGTCGGCTGGCCGCGGTGGTCGATGACCTCGGCGAGGTTGACGACCTGGCGCTTGGTGTCCTGCCCGGACACCTCCAGGACCTCCTCCGGCGATCCGGAGCGGCGGTTCATGATCCCGAGGGCGGTGAAGGCGGGGCCGGACATGTGCAGGACGAGGTGGTGGACCAGCCCGTCGCGCACGTGGGCGCGCACGTCGAGGCGGTCGGTCTCGCCGGGTGCGAGGAAGCGCAGGGTGTCGACGACGTGGATGAAGTCGTCGAGGACGAGGGTCCGCGGGTCTTCGGGGAGCCCCACCCGGTTCTTCTGCATGACGATCAGCTCGCGCGGGTGGTCGGCGCACTGCACGTAGCCGGGGGCGTGGCGGCGGTTGAAGCCGACGGCGAGGCCCACGCCCCGCGCCTCGGCGAGCTCGACGAGCCGCCGGGACTCCGCGAGCTCGTAGGCGAGCGGCTTGTCCACGTACGTCGGTACGCCGGCCTCCAGCAGCCGGCCGACGATCTCCGGATGGGCGGAGGTCGGCGCGTGCACGAACGCCGCGTCGAGGCCCTCGGCCAGCAGCCCGTCGAGCCCGGTGTGGCGCTGCGCGGCGGGGATGCGGTGCGTCTCGCCGACGAGCTCCAGGGTGGCGGGGGTCCTGGTCTGGAGGTGCAGTTCCAGACCGGGGCGGGCGGAGAGGACGGGCAGGTACGCCTTCCTGGCGATGTCGCCGAGTCCGATGACGCCGACCTTCACCGTGCACCTCCGTGTCGTGCAGTGTCCTGGCGTGTGCGATCCCCCGCAGCTTAATCGCTGGTGGAGCGGCTCGCGTTGGCCCAGGATGGCCGCCATGACGACGACTTCCGGATCCTCCCGCACCGAGCCCTCCACCCGCGCCGCCGAACGCGAGATGCTGGAGGGCTGGCTGGACTACCACCGCGCGACCCTCGCCTGGAAGTGCGAGGGCCTCACCGAGGAGGACCTGCACAGGACGCCCCTCCTGCCGTCCGAGCTGTCCCTGATGGGCCTGGTGCGGCACATGGCGGAGGTCGAGCGGTACTGGTTCCGGGAGATCATGCTCGGTGAGGACCTGCCCGAGCTCTACGTCACCCGCGAGGACCGGGACGGGGACTTCCACTTCACGGCGGAGGACACCTGGGCGGATGCGGAGCGGGTGTGGCGCACGGAGGTGGAGGAGGCCCGCAAGGCCGCCGCGGGCCGCTCCCTGGACCTGGTGTCGAAGGCCGACAGCCACCACCGTGGCGAGGTGTTCAGCCTGCGCTGGGTCTACATGCACATGATCGAGGAGTACGCGCGCCACAACGGGCACGCGGACCTGCTGCGCGAGCACCTCGACGGCGCCACCGGCGAGTGACGTCCGGCGCCCGGCGCCCTGGCCGGACGTCGTGCGGGGGCCGGCAACGCGGCGAGGTGCCGTGCCGGCATTCCGGGCACGCGTGTCCGACTGGCGGTGTCCGGCTGACGTCCGTCACCCGTGCGGGGTCAATTCCGGCTCCCGGTTTTCACAACGGGGTCCCCACACAGCAGAGTTGCGCGGGTGCATCCAACCCGAACCACGACGAAACTGCTGCTGTCGGTGGCCTGCGCCGTCTCGGCCGTGTCCGGCTGTATGAACGTCACCCCCGCCCCGATGCAGCCCGCCGGCGCCCCCGGGAGCGCCGGTACGCCGCCCCGGCACGAGCCGACCGGCCCGTCGGACCCCGTGGAGGTCCGGGCGCCCGCGCTGGAGGCGCTCACGGCGGGCCCGGAGCAGCCGGCGCACGCGACGTCCTCCGCCACCGGCTCCGGTCCGGCTTTGCCGGCCGCGGCCGAGCCGGCCGGGGCCTCCGCGGGGGCGCCTCCCGGAGGGGCCGCGCCGCCCGTCCCGGACATTGCGGAGCCCCTGCCGCCCGGCCGGGACGGCAGCCCCGACCGGGCCGGGAAGGGGCCGCTTGAGCGCGCGGAGCCGAAGGCGCGGGTACCGCGCGAGGTGGCGGAGCGGCTTCCGGTCCGGCCGGAGGACGTGTGCGCGTTCGGCCGCAAGCACGGCAAGTGGTCGGCGGACAGCCCGGAGGCGCGGATCTGCGGAGGCGTCGAAGGAGGCTGAGGGCGGCCGCGGGCGGCTGAGGGCGCCCGGCCCGCGCCACGGGCCGTACCGGGGGCCCGGCGGACCGGAAAGCCCGGGAGGGGCGCCGACGGGCTGTCCGCGGCCCGTGCGGGCGCTCAGGGGTGCTGTTCGGGGAACGGCAGGGGCCCCTGGCCCGGTTCCCCCGCCAGCCGCCGCTCCAGGCGCCGGATGGCGGACCGTACGCCGGCCCCGTAGCCGTCGTCGGGCAGCGCCCGGGCGGTTGCCCTGGCCCGTTCCAGGTGGAGCCGGGCCTCGGCGGTGCGCTGGAGTTTGGCGTAGTCGGCGGCCAGGCTCAGGTGCAGTGAGGGGTAGAACACGCGGACGGCCGGCGGCGGGGGCCCTTGCCGGGGGCGCGGCCCCTCCCGCAGCGCGTCGGCGGCGGTCAGGGCGCGCAGGTCCCAGGCCAGCTCGTCGGCCGGGTCGTCCTGCGCGTCGGCCAGGTAGTGGGCGAGCGTGCAGCGGTGCAGGCCGTCGCCTTCCTCGCCCAGCTCGGTCCACAGGTCGCGGAGCCGGTTGCGGGCCTCCTCGCGGTCCCCGGCGTGCAGCAGGATGACCGCCTGGCCGATCCGGGTCATGACGGCGTCCTCCGACGCCTCCTGCTGCTCGGTCACCGCGGCCTCCGGCTTGCTCGCCCCACCGGACCTGCTCCGGTCCGACCGTCCCGACGCTAGACCGTCTCCCCGGGATCCTGCCTGACCCACGCCGCCCGGCGCGGGCCCGACCGGCGGGACCGGGTGGGGACGGGCCCGGCCGGAGGCACCGGCCAGGGGGCCGAGGGGCGGTTCGGAGGTCAGCCGAGGTTCGGGATCCGCCAGTCGATCGGCTCGTGGCCCTGCGCGGCGACGGCCTCGTTGATCTGGGTGAAGGGGCGGGAGCCGAAGAACTTCTTCGCGGACAGCGGGGACGGGTGGGCGCCCTTGACCACGACGTGCCGCTCCTGGTCGATCAGCGGGAGCTTCTTCTGGGCGTAGGCGCCCCACAGGACGAAGACGGCCGGGTCGGGCCGGTCGGCGACGGCGCGGATCACCGCGTCGGTGAACTTCTCCCAGCCCTTGCCCTTGTGCGAGTTGGGCTCGCCCTCGCGGACGGTCAGCACCGCGTTCAGCAGGAGGACGCCCTGCTCGGCCCACGGCATCAGGTAGCCGTTGTCGGGGACGGGGAGGTCGAGCTCCGCCTGCATCTCCTTGTAGATGTTGCGCAGGGAGGGCGGCGTCTTGACGCCGGGCAGGACGGAGAAGCACAGGCCGTGCCCCTGGCCGGCGCCGTGGTACGGGTCCTGGCCCAGGACCAGCACCTTCACCTTCTCGAAGGGAGTGGCCTCCAGCGCCGCGAAGACCTGCTCGCGGGGCGGGTAGACCGGCCCGTTCGCCCGCTCCTCCTCGACGAACTCGGTGAGCTCCTTGAAGTAGGGCTGGTCCAGCTCCCCGCCGAGGACGGGGAGCCAGGACTCGGGCAGCATCTGGGTCACGGCGACAACCTCCGGTAGTACAAGTACGCGCAACGCGTGCAACGTCCCCGAACCTACCGGCAGCCACTGACAGTGCCTCACCCGCAGGGGGTCACCGGGTCCGGTGCGGTCCCGGGGCGCCCCTGCGGGGCGGATCACCAGCTGGTCTTGCGGTACAGCTCCCACATCTGGAAGACGGTCTGCGGGTCCAGCGCGCGCTCGGCGCCCGCGATGTCCTCCCGCGCGGCCACGTACAGCTTGCCCTGCCACAGGGGCAGCAGGCGGACGTCCTCGGCGAAGATCTGCTGGGCCTGCTCGAACTGCGGGATGCCGGCCGCGCGGTCGCCCTCGCGGCGGGACTTCGGCAGCAGGTCGGTGAGGATCTGCGCCGGCTCGTACGGGGTGCCGACCGCGTTCTCCTTGCCGACGAACGGCGCGATGAAGTTGTCCGGGTCCGGGAAGTCGGGGAACCAGCCTCGGCCGAAGACGGGGTACTGGCCGCTCTTGTAGCCCTCCTGGAAGGCCTTCCAGGGCTGGCCGCGCAGGGTGACCTTGAACAGGCCGCTCTCGTCGAGCTGGCGCTTGATCTCGGTGAACTCGTCCGCGGTGGAGGCGCCGTAGCGGTCGGTGGTGTACCAGAAGGTCAGCTCGACGGGCTGGGTGATGCCGGCGTCCTTGAGGATCTTCTTGGCCTTGGGGATGTCGGCCTGGCCGTACTTGTCGTAGAAGGGCGTCTTGTGGCCCACGACACCCTTGGGAACCATCGAGTACAGCGGCTCGGCGGTGCCCTGGTAGACCTTGGAGACGAGCGTGCCGCGGTCGATGACCTGGGCGATCGCCTGGCGGACGGCCGGCTTGGCGACGTTCGGGTCGTCCTTGGGGTTGAAGACCAGGTAGCGGATCTCGGAACCGACGTTCTCGACGACCTGGACGCCCTGCGAGTGGGCGGCGGGGTCCTGGAGCTCACGGATTTGCGCGGCGGAGAGGCCTCGGTAGGTGGCGTCGATCTCCTTGGCCTTGAGGGCCGAGATCATCTGGCCGGCGTCCGCGAAGTAGCGGATGGTGACCCCGTCGTTGCGGCGGTTCGCGAAGCCGTTGTAGGAGGCGTTCCCGGTCAGGACGGCCTCGCTGCCCTCCTTGTACGACTCCAGGACGTACGGGCCGGAGCCGGTGACCTTGCCGTCCTCGCGGATCTTGTCCGCGGGGTACGCGCCGGGGGCGACCAGCGAGGCGGCGGGCGAGCCGAGGACGAAGGGGAAGGTGGCGTCCGGGGTCTTCAGGTGGAAGACGACCGTCTGCGCGTCGGGGGTCTCGATCCGGTCGAGGCTGCCGAAGAGGTCCTTGGGGCCGACCTTGGAGCCGATGGTCCGGATCCGGTCGAGGGAGTGCTTGACGGCCTTCGCGTCGAGCGCCTCGCCGTTGGAGAACTTCAGGCCCTTGCGCAGGGTGCAGCGGTAGGACTCGTTCGCGGAGTCGGTGAACTCGCAGTTCTGCGCGGCGTCCGGCTGGGGCTTGGCGGAGCCCGTGGGGAACGCCAGGAGGGTCTGGTAGACGTTGCGGTAGAGCTCCCAGGAGCCGTCCCAGGCCGCGGCGGGATCGAGGGTGGTGGGGGCGCTCGTCGTGCCGACGGTGATCTTCTTTTCGGCGTCTTTGCTGTCGTCCGAAAGCAGACCGCATCCGGCGAGCAGGGATATGGACGCAAGGGCCGCAGTGATCTGCAGGCTTCTGGTCCGGTTGAACACGTGCACGCTCCTCGATCAGCCAGGGGTGCGGCAGACCCTACCGCAGTGCGGCACAAATCCAATGGGCAGGTTTAGTGTGCCGCTTGACCGATTTAGGACCCGTTCGATACGTATTTGCCTCCCGTCAGGAGGCAAATACGTCCGATTATCGGTCAGTGAACTCCGGCATTGAGGAACATTCCCCCGTCGACGACCAGTGTTTGACCAGTGATCCATTCCGCTTGCGCAGACGTGAGGAAAGCCGCAGCTCCACCGATGTCGGCCGGAACGCCCAGCCGCCCCAGCGGGTAGGCGGCCGCGGCCTCCGCCTCCCGGTCCTCGTAGAGCGCCTGCGCGAACCTGGTCTTGACCACGGCGGGCGCGATCGCGTTGACGCGGACGCCCGGCGCCATCTCGTGCGCGAGCTGCAGCGTCAGGTTGATCATGGCCGCCTTGCTCATCCCGTACGCCCCGATGAAGGGCGAGGCCGAGACGCCGGCGATGGACGCGATGTTCACGATCGCGCCGCCGTGCTCCTTCTGCCAGGCGTGCCAGGTGCGCTGGGCGAAGCCGAGCGCCGAGACGACGTTCGTCTCGAAGACCTTCCGCGCGACTCCCAGGTCGAGGTCCGCGATCGGGCCGAAGACGGGATTGGTGCCCGCGTTGTTGACCAGGAAGTCGACGCGCCCGAACGCCTCCATCGTGCGCTCGACCGCGACGGCCTGGTGGGCCTCGTCGTGTGCCTTTCCGGCCACGCCGATCACCCGGTCCGCCCCGAGCGCCTCGACGGCCTCCTTCAGCGCCTCCTCGTTGCGGCCCGTGATGCACACCCGGTCGCCCCGGGCCACGAGCGCCTCGGCGATGCCGCGGCCGATGCCCCGGCTCCCGCCGGTGATCAGCGCGACCTTGCCGCTGTCCGTTCCCTCGTACGCCATCGCCTCTCCCCTGCCTCTCTCCGCCTGCCCGCCGCCGCCGTCAGCCGAGCGGGCCGCCGGCCACGTACAGGACCTGGCCGGAAACGAAGCCCGCGGCGTCTCCCGTGAAGAAGGCGATCGCGTGGGCGACGTCCTCCGGGCGCCCGACGCGCTGGACGGGGATCTGGGTGGCGGCCGCCGCCTGGAAGTCCTCGAAGCCCATGCCGACGCGGGCGGCCGTCTGGGCGGTCATGTCGGTGGCGATGAAGCCGGGCGCGACCGCGTTCGCGGTGATGCCGAACTTGCCGAGCTCGATGGCGAGGGTCTTGGTCAGGCCCTGGAGGCCGGCCTTGGCGGCCGAGTAGTTGGCCTGGCCCCGGTTGCCGAGCGCCGAACTGCTGGAGAGGTTGACGATGCGGCCGAACTTCGCGTCGACCATGTGCTTCTGACAGGCCCTCGACATCAGGAACGCGCCGCGCAGGTGCACGTTCATGACGGTGTCCCAGTCGCCCTCGCTCATCTTGAACAGCAGGTTGTCGCGCAGCACGCCCGCGTTGTTGACCAGGATGGTCGGCGCCCCGAGCGTGCTCGCGACGCGCTCGACCGCCGCCTCGACCTGCGCGGCGTCCGAGACGTCGCAGCCGACGGCGACGGCCTTGCCGCCGGCCGCGGTGACGGCCTCGACGGCGTCCTTGCAGGCGGCCTCGTCGAGGTCGAGTACGGCGACCGCACGGCCCTCGGCGGCCAGGCGCACGGCGGTGGCCGCGCCGATGCCCCGGGCCGCCCCGGTCACGATCGCGACGCGCTGCTCGGTGGTGGACATGCTGGATCTCCTCGCCCTTGGAATCCTCTGGGCGGTTGCCCGTCGGTGAGCAACCGCTTAGTAGCCTCAGCTGAGGAGACGCTAGGAGCCCCGGCACCCGGTGTCAACGGCGCCGGGCCCGGGGCCCGACCGAACGTCCGGATCAGCGCACGAGCAGGTCGAGCAGGCGTTCCACCTCGGCCTCCGGATCCGCCGTCAGGCCCGTGTGCACCGGCCCCGGCTGCACCACGGTGCTGCGCGGCGCGATCAGCCACCGGAATCGGCGCCCCGCATCGTCGCCGGCAGCCTGGCCGGCCCGCTCGCCGCCGCTGCACACGCCCTCGACGCCGCGCAGGGCAGCCCGTACGCCGGTCACGTCGGCTCCGGGGTCCAGCGCGAGGAGCTTGGACTCGTCGAGGTGGGTGCGGGCGGCGACGTACGACCGCGCCCGGCAGTAGACGATCACCCCGGCGTTGAAGCACTCGCCGCGCTCCATCCGGGGCACCACGCGCACCAGCGCGTATTCGAAGACGTCCCGCTCGGTCACTTGTCGCCGCTCTTCCGCTCGATGCCGTCCTGCCCGTCCTGCCGGCCGCTGCGGCCCTCGGCCCCGCCGGCCTTGTGGGGCCATTCCGGCAGGTGGTCCGTCAGCCAGCCCGGCGGCTTCTGCGGCGCCTTCACCTCGGGCACCATCGAGATCCGCTCGTGGATGGAGGCCGCGCGCGGCAGCAGCGCCTCCACGTAGGCACGGCGCACGGCGTCGGCCGAGTCGAAGCCCGGTTCGCCGACGAGCCATTCGTCGGGCACGTCGGCGGCGACCTCGGTCAGCAGCTCCTCGGTGACCAGCGGGGCGAGTTCGGCGGCGGCCGCCGCGATGTCCGGCTCCACCGGGGCGAGCGCGTGGTCGGAGGCGTTGTACGGCTTGTCCGCGGCCGCGGCGGCGGTGGGCCAGTTGTGGTGCCAGATCATGGTGGCGCCGTGGTCGATGAGCCACAGGTCGCCGTGCCACACCAGCATGTTGGGGTTGCGCCAGGACCGGTCCACGTTGTTGACGAGGGCGTCGAACCAGACGACACGCCCCGCCTCGACGGGGTCGACCCGGTAGGCGAGCGGGTCGAAGCCGATCGAGCCCGGCAGGTAGTCCATGCCGAGGTTGAGCCCGCCGCTGGCCTTCAGCAGCTCCTGCACCTCCTGGTCGGGCTCGCCGAGCCCGATGACGGGGTCGAGCTGCATCTGCACCAGCTGCGGCACGCGGAGCCCGAGCCGCTGCGCGAGCCGCCCGCAGACGACCTCGGCGACCAGCGTCTTGCGCCCCTGTCCGGCCCCGGTGAACTTCATGACGTACGTACCGAGATCGTCGGCCTCGACGATCCCGGGGAGCGAGCCGCCTTCACGCAGGGGCGTGACATAGCGGGTCGCTACGACCTCTTGCAACACTTTCCCGGGCCACCCATCTCTTCGGCTTCGACATCCGGGGACCGCTCGCGCAGACCGTCGGCGGTACGGCGCCCTTGCTGCGGCCTCCGGCATGAAGTGAGCATAGTAACCGAGAGTGATCACAGGCAGGGACGACGACGACCCCTCCCCCCTGCACAGGACCGCCCGCCTGTGACCCGGTGCGCTCCCGGCCCCGGCGCGGGGCGCGGATGCCCAGGCGGACGTCGCGGCTGCGGTAGACGATGCAGGGGCGGGTCAGGTGGCCAATCGGCGCGGTCAGCATGTGCACGAGCCGGGTGAACGGCCAGGCCGCGAACAGCAGCAGGGCGCTGATCGCGTGCAGTTGGAACAGCAGCGGGGCTCCGGTCATCAGGGCCGGGTCGGGCCGGAGGAAGAAGAGGGAGCGGAACCACGGGGAGACGGTCTCGCGGTAGTCGTATCCCCCGCCGGTTGTGTTCGCCGCGACCGTGGCGCGACTCTACGGCCGGCAGCGACCCGGGGGGCGTCAAGCCACACGGCGGACCGTCCGCGTCTCGTCGACCGCTCGGTCCGCCGTTCTCGGCGCGTGTCCTCACACCGTGGTGTGCGCGGTGCGGCGGCTGCGCCCGCGGCCGGTCCGCGGAGCCCGGCCACCGCCCTGGACGGCGGCGCGGATGCCGGTGAGGGTGTAGGCCAGCGCCGCCGCGGCCACGAGCGCGAGCAGTGCGAGACCGGCCGCGTACGTTCCGTACTCCCCGTACAGGGAGCCCATCACCAGCGGGGGGAGGAAGCCGCCGAGGCCGCCCGCCGCGCCGACCACGCCGGTGACGGAGCCCACCTGGTGGGCCGGAGTCAGCAGGGCCACCAGGGCGAAGGCCGCCCCGCTGCCCGCGCCGAGCGCGGCCGCCATCGCCAGGAAGGCGATCGTGCCGAGGGGGGCCAGGGGCGGGGTGGACGACTGGACGACCGCCCCGGCGACGACGGCGGCCAGCGAGCCGGCCAGCACCTTGACCGGTCCCAGCCGGTCGGACAGCCAGCCGCCGACCGGGCGCATCGCCACCGCGAGCAGGACGAAGCCGGCCATGCGGTTGGCGGCGTCGGCCTGGGTGAGGCCGTACCCGGTCTTGAGGTAGGTGGGGAGGCAGACCGAGAAGGCGACGTATCCGCCGAAGGTGACCGCGTACAGCGCGGACGCCTGCCAGGTGATGCCGAGGCGGGCGGTGGCGGCCAGACGGCGGGCCAGCGGCTCGGTGGGCACGGTGCGGCCGGGCGCGTCGCGCAGCAGGAGCGCGGCGGACACCGCGTACACGGCGAGCATCCCGGCGGTGATCAGGAAGGGGGTCGCCATGCTGCCCGCGTCGACCAGCTTCACCGTGGTCAGGGCGCTGATCGCGGTGCCGCCCATGCCGGCGCCGAAGATGCCGATGGCAAGGCCGCGCCGCTCGGGCGGGAACCACGCGCTGACCAGGGGCACCCCCACCGCGAAGGCGGTCCCGCCGATCCCGAGGCAGAACCCGCCGATCAGCAGCGCCGCGAGGGAGGAGTGTCCTGCCAGGCCGAGGTAGAGGACCGGCACGATGGTCACCGCCGACACGATCGGGAACATCACCCGTCCGCCGAACCGGTCGGTCAGCGCGCCCACCGGGATACGGCCCAGGGAGCCGACCACGACGGGCACGGCGACCAGGAGCGACTGCTCGAACGACGACAGGTCGAGGCTGTCCTTGAAGCGCGGGCCCAGGGGGCTCAGCAGTGCCCACGCCCAGAAGTTCACGGCGAAGCCGACCGTGGCCAGGGCCAGCATGAGCCAGGCACGCCCGGATGCCGAAGCACCCGACGGTGGGCTGTCGCCCTTCGACTCCAACGGCTGGACCATGTTGTCCGTCCCCTCCCTCTGCACAGTGGTACGGCGCCACCGGGATCACCGGGACGCGGGCGGACCCCTTGCCCGTCCGACGGCGCCCCCATGGCCACTGTCCGCGCCCGCGGCCGTCGGCGGGATGGGCCGTCAGTCCCGGTCGGTGGCCGTAACGGCCCCGCCCGGGGACCCGTGCGTCCCTCCGCCCGGTCCGCCCCGGGCCGTGCGGCCGTGCGCGGCCGCGGCAGGCGCCCACGGCATCCGGAAACGCGAGGTGGGGGGGCCGGTCGGCCCTAGGCACGCCGACCACCCCCGAGGACGATGGACTGATGCAGAACGATGGCTTTCGCGCACTGGACCGGCAGGAGTGCCTGCGTCTGATGGCCAAGGTGCCGGTCGGCCGTGTCGTGTACACCCGGCACGCGCTGCCCGCCGTGATGCCCGTCAACTTCTCCCTGGACGCGGATGCCTCCGTGCTGCTGTGCACCTCGCCGGCCTCGGAGCTCGTCGGCGCCGTCGACGGCGTAGTGGTCGCCTTCGAGGCGGACGAATTCGATGCGGCGGCCCGGTCCGGCTGGAGCGTCGTCATCACCGGGCGTGCCGCCCTGGTGACCGATCCCGCCGAGCACGAGCGGCTGGTACAGCAGGGCCCCCGGTCCTGGATGCCCTCACGGGACAGCGTGTTCGTGCGGATCGCCTGCGAGATGGTCACGGGACGCGAGCTCACCGGCCGGCCGGATCCGGCACCGGGGCCATAGGTCCCTGCCGCGACCGGCCCGACGGGGCCGGACGGCCGTGCGGCGGGGACCGCGAGCCCCGGGTGCGCCGGGGCGGCGCCGCCTAGCGTTCCCGGGCATGGAGAACGATCGAAGCGCAGCGCGTCAGGCGCCGGCCGCCGGTGAAAGCCGGCTGCTGGCGACCCGCAGGCTGCTCACGCGCAGCGAGGTGTCGGCCGACGGGCGCGCCGTTTTCGGCGCCGTCGACGGCAAGTGGGAGGGCTTCTACCGGGACCGGTGGGCGCACGACAGGGTCGTGCGCTCGACGCACGGGGTGAACTGCACGGGTTCGTGTTCGTGGATGGTGTACGTCAAGGACGGCATCATCACCTGGGAGCACCAGGCCACCGACTACCCGTCGATCGGCGCCGACTGCCCCGAGTACGAGCCGCGCGGCTGCCCGCGCGGAGCGTCGTTCTCCTGGTACACCTACTCGCCCGGCCGGGTGCGCTACCCGTACGTGCGCGGTGCGCTGCTGAAACTGTGGCGCGAGGCCCGCAGGCGGCTCGGCGATCCGGTGGCGGCCTGGGCCGAGATCACGAGCGACCCGGCGAAGGCACGGGCGTACAAGAAGGCCCGGGGCAAGGGCGGCCTGGTGCGCGCCGACTGGCAGGAGGTCACCGAGCTGATCGCCGCCGCCCAGGTGCACACCGTCAAGGCGTACGGCCCCGACCGGGTCGCGGGCTTCTCCCCCATCCCCAGCGGGGAGAACTGCCCGACCACTTGCCGGTCGTCCTGGAGTTCGCGTCCCTGGCGGGGCCGGGAGCGGGCGAGGCACCGCTGCGCCGGCACCGGCGGGGGCTGGAACTGATCCACCGGGCCCTGACCGACTCGGACTCCCCCTACCGGCACGTCCTGGCCGCCCTGCTCGCCCTGCTTCCGCCGCCCACGGACGCCGACCGCGCGGCGGTGTCCCGGCTCGTCGCGGAGGGTCCGCCGAACGAGGACGTCGGCCTCGGCCCCTACGGGTCGTACGGAGGGGGCGCGTTCGCACCGCCGGGCACGTTCGCGCCGCCGGCGGCCGCCCCGCCGACATGTGTGCCGCCCGCTCCGACCAGCCGTGTGGAAGGCCCCCGATGACCGCCGTACCGACCCCCCAGGCCGCCCCGTCCACGAGCGGCGCCGACCTGCTGCTGTGGGTCGCCGTCCCCTACGTCTGCCTCGCGGTGTCCGCCGTCGGGCACGTGTGGCGCTACCGCCAGGACCAGTTCGGCTGGACCTCCCGGACCACGCAGCTCCTCGAACACCGCTGGCTCCGCCACGGCAGCCCGCTGTTCCACCTCGGCGCCTTCATGGTGATCGCCGGGCACGTCGTGGGACTCGCCGTTCCCGCATCCTGGACCGAGGCCGCCGGCATCACCGAACACGCCTACCACACGGCGGCCGTCTGGGCCGGCTCGGTGGCGGGCGTCGCGATGGTCGCCGGACTCGGGATGCTGTGCGCCCGCCGGCTGCTGACGCGGTCGATCAGGCTCGGCACCGACCGCAGCGACAAGCTGCTCTTCCCCCTGCTCTCCGCCACCGTGCTGCTGGGCATCGCCGCCACCTCCGCCCACAACGTCTTCGGCACGGGCTACGACTACCGCGCCACGGTTTCGGTCTGGTTCCGCGGCCTGTTCGCCCTTCGGCCGCACCCCGAGGCCATCGCCGGCGCCCCGCTGCTGTTCCAGCTGCACGCCCTGAGCGCCTTCCTGCTCTTCGCGGCCTGGCCCTTCACCCGGCTGGTCCACGTGTGGAGCGCGCCGATCGGATACCTGGTCCGCCCGTACCTCGTCTACCGGCGCCGGGCCGCCCCGGCCGCCGCGGCCCGGGCGGGCACGGGCCGGGCCCGGCGGGCGTCCGGCCCGCGGCGGGCCGCATGAGCGGCGGGACCGCGCCGGCGCCGGACGCGCCGGGCGGCCCAGGGGCCGAACGGCCCTGCCCGGCGGCCGGACCGGCCCTCTCCGCCGGTACCGGAGAGCCCGCCGCCGGGGACTGTTGCCGCACGGAGGGGGCGGCCCGGGAGTGACAGGGTTCAAGTGCCGCCCGAGCCCCTGTTCCGCAGAGGCCGGGCGCACGCCATGTGCCCCGATTCCGGAGGCACTTCGAACCGACCCCCCGGGGATGCCATGTCCTTCCACGTCGACTCGGAGACCGGCCGTCTGAAGCAGGTCGTCCTGCACCGGCCGGACCTGGAGCTGAAGCGCCTCACTCCCACCAACAAGGACGCGCTCCTCTTCGACGACGTCCTGTGGGTCAAGCGCGCCCGCGAGGAGCACGACGCCTTCGCCGACACGCTCCGCGACCGCGGCGTGCGCGTCCACCTCCTCGCGGACCTGCTGGCCGAGACGCTGGCGCTGCCCGCCGCCCGGCAGCTGGTCATGGACCGCGTCTTCGACGAGCGGGAGTTCGGGGTCCTGGCCACCGACCGCCTCCGGGCGTACTTCGATTCCCTCGAGCCGGCCGCCCTGACCGCATGCCTCATCGGTGGTGTCACCAAGCGGGAACTGCTGGAGCGGACCGGCACCCTGCCGAGCGTCCGGCTCCACGCCATGGCGCCCGACGACTTCCTGCTCGCACCGCTGCCCAACCACCTCTTCACCCGCGACACCTCGTGCTGGGCGTACGACGGCGTGAGCATCAACCCGATGAGCAAGCGGGCCCGCCGCCGGGAGACGGTCCACTTCGAGGCCGTCTACGGGCACCACCCCCTCTTCGCCAAGGGCGAGTTCCACCGCTGGACCGACGGCGAAGGGGCCTACCCGGCCGCCATCGAGGGCGGGGACGTGCTCGTCATCGGCAACGGCGCGGTGCTCGTCGGCATGAGCGAGCGCACCACCCCGCAGGCCGTGGAGAACCTGGCCCTGCGCATGTTCGCCGCCGGCTCCGCCCGCCGGGTGGTGGCGCTCGACATGCCCAAGCGCCGCAGCTTCATGCATCTGGACACCGTGATGACGATGGTCAGCGGTGACACCTTCACCCGTTACGCCGGCCTGGGCATGCTGCCGGCGTCCACGATCACACCCGGCCCGGGCGGGCAGGGGCTGACGATCACGGACCACGCGCCCGAGGACATGGACCATGCCATCGCGGACGCCCTGGGGTTCGCGTCCGTCAACGTGCTCACGCCCGGCCAGGACGTCCGGTCGGCCGAGCGGGAGCAGTGGGACGACGGCTGCAACGTGCTGGCCGTGGAGCCGGGGGTGGTCGTCGCCTACGAGCGCAACGTCACCACCAACACGCACCTGCGCAGGAACGGGATCGAGGTCATCACCGTGCGCGGGAGCGAGCTCGGCCGGGGCCGCGGCGGCCCGCGGTGCATGAGCTGCCCCATCGAACGAGAAGCCGTCTGACGCCCCGCGGCTGTCCGCCGCCCTGCCGCCGCCCCCTGCCCGCCACGCACGCCACGCACGCCACGAGGAGTTCACGCATGTCCGTCGACCTGAGCCACCGCACCTTCCTCAAGGAACTCGACTTCACCCCGGAGGAGTTCCGCCACCTGCTGGAGCTGTCCGCACGGATCAAGGAGGCCCGCCGCAGCGGTCGTGAGGAGCAGCGGCTGCGCGGCAGGAACATCGCCGTCATCTTCGAGAAGACCTCGACCCGCACCCGCTGCGCCTTCGAAGTGGCCGCCCACCAGCAGGGCGCGCACGTGACCTACCTCGATCCGGCCGGTTCGCAGCTCGGACACAAGGAGTCGGTCAAGGACACCGCCCGGGTGCTGGGCCGCTACTACGACGGCATCGAGTACCGGGGCAGCGACCAGCGCCTCGTGGAGGAACTGGCCCGCCACGCCGGCGTGCCGGTGTGGAACGGGCTGACCGACCAGTGGCACCCCACCCAGTCCCTCGCCGACGTGCTCACCATGTGGGAGCACACCGACAAGCCGCTGGACCAGGTGTCCTTCGCCTACCTGGGGGACGCCCGCAACAACGTCGGCAACTCGCTGCTGATCACCGCGGCCATGCTCGGCATGGACGTGCGCATGGTCGGGCCCGGCTCGTTGCACAACGCCCCGGACGTGGTCGAGGAGGCCCGCAAGGCGGCGGCCGGGACAGGCGCGCGGATCACGCTCACCGAGGACGTGGCCGAAGGCGTGGCCGGGGTGGACTTCGTCTACACCGACGTATGGCTGTCGATGGGGGAACCGCCGGAGCTGTGGGACGAACGCATCGCCCTGCTGAAGCCCTACCAGGTGACCTCCGCGGTCCTCCGGGCAACCGGCAACCCGCGGGTGAAGTTCATGCACTGCCTGCCCGCCTTCCACGACAGCGACACCACCGTCGGCGCGAAGATCGCCGCCCGCACCGGCATGACCGCGCTGGAGGTCACCGACGAGGTCTTCGAGTCCTCGCACTCCATCGTGTTCGACCAGGCCGAGAACCGGCTCCACACCATCAAGGCGGTCCTGGTCGCCACCCTCGCCGGCTGACCCCGACCACCCACACCCCGGAGAACACTCATGCGTGTCGTCGTCGCCCTGGGGGGCAACGCCCTGCTCCGACGCGGGGAGCGGCCGGACGCCGCGGTGCAGCTCGCCAACGTCCGCGCCGCCGTGGCCGCCCTCGCCCCGCTCGCCCGTGACCACGAGCTGGTGATCACCCACGGCAACGGTCCCCAGGTCGGCGTCCTGGCCCTGGAAAGCGCCGCGGACCGCTCCCTGAGCAGCCCGTACCCCTTCGACGTGCTGGGCGCGGAGACCCAGGGCATGATCGGCTACTGGCTGCTGCAGTCCCTGCAGAACGCCCTGCCCGGCCGGCAGGTGTGCGCCCTGCTGAACCAGACCCTCGTCTCGGCGGCCGATCCGGCCTTCGCCGACCCGGCCAAGTTCGTCGGCCCCGTCTACGGACGGGAGGAGGCCGAACGGCTGGCCGCCGACCGGGGCTGGACGGTCCGGCAGGACGGCGCGCACTGGCGGCGCGTCGTGCCCTCGCCCCGCCCGCAGCGGGTCGTGGAGACCCGGCTGATCCGGCTGCTGCTCGAGTCGGGGGCCGTGGCCGTGTGCGCCGGGGGCGGCGGCGTACCGGTCGTCCGCGACGAACAGGGCCGGCTGGCCGGCGTCGAGGCCGTGGTGGACAAGGACCTCACCGCCGCCCTCCTGGCCGAGGCCCTCGACGCCGACGCCCTGCTGCTCCTCACCGACGTCCCCCACGTCTCGCTCCACTACGGCACCCCCGGCGCCGAACCCATCGGCCGGACCACTCCCGCGGCGCTCCGCGCCCGGCACTTTCCGGCGGGATCGATGGGCCCCAAGGTCGACGCCGCGTGCCGGTTCGTGGAACTCACCGGCGGCACGGCCGCCATCGGTGCCCTTCAGGACGCCCGCGCCGTGCTCGACGGGAGCGCCGGCACCGTCGTCACACCCACCGGCCGCGACCTCGACCGCCGCCCCGACACCCGTGAGGACCTCGCGTGAGCACCGACACACCCCCCAGAGCCCCCGAGCCCGCCACCGGCGGCGCCGACACGGCGTCCGCGAAGCGGCGCTGGTCCTTCCCCTCCGCGTTCACCGTCCTGGTCGCGGTCACGGTCATGGTCTGGGCCCTGACCTTCGTCCTGCCCGCAGGCCGCTACGACACCAGGGACGGCAGCCCCGTCCCCGGCACCTACCGGCCGGTTGAGGTGGCCACCGGCTTCCGGGAGCGGCTCACGGACCTGTTCCTCGCCCCCGTCAACGGCCTGTACGGCGTCACCGACCCCCAGAGCGGCCTCACCGCGCCGGGCGCCACCGGCACCTTCGCCGGCGCCGCCGGGGTGTTCCTCTTCATCCTGGCGGTCGGCGCCTTCATCACCGTCACGATGCGCACCGGAGCCCTCGACGCCGGAGTCGCACGCCTGGCCCGACGCCTGCGCCACCACCGGTCGGTACTGCTCGTCGTCCTGATGGCGGTGTTCTCCCTCGGCGGCACCACCTACGGCATGGCGGAGGAGACCCTCGGCTTCTACGGGCTCATGGTCCCCCTGATGCTCAGCCTGGGCTACGACCGCATGGTCGCCGCGACCGTCATCATGGTCGGCGCCGGAGTCGGCACCCTCGCGTCCACCGTCAACCCGTTCGCCACCGGAGTGGCCTCCGACAGCGCGGGCATCGGCACCGGGGAGGGCATCCTGCTGCGCCTGGCGATGTGGGTCTGCCTGACGGCCCTGGCCGCCACGTACGTGCTGCGCTACGCCCGCCGCATCGCCGCCGAGCCCGCCCGCTCCCTGACGCCGCCCGCCGAGGACGACCAGCGCCTCCGGGCGGAGGGGGGCGGCCGGGCGGACCTCACCGGCCGTCACCGCGTCGTCCTGGGCCTCTTCGCGGCCACCTTCCTCTTCATGATCTTCGCCGTGGTCCCCTGGGCCGACCTGCACGTCGCCTTCCTGCCCACGCTCGGCTGGTACTTCCCCGAACTCGCCGCCCTGTTCCTCGTCTCGGCCGTCCTCGTCGGGCTGGTCGGAGGCCTGCGGGAGAAGGGCACGGCAGAGGCCGTCACCGCCGGCGCGGGAGACTTCATCGGCGCGGCGATCATCGTCATGCTGGCCAGGGGCGTCACCGTCATCATGAACAACGCCGGCGTCACCGACACCATCCTCGACGCCCTGCACAGCGCGGTGTCGGGCACGTCGTCCGGGGTGTTCGCCGTCCTGATGTTCGGGGTGAACCTCCCCCTGGCGTTCTTCGTCCCCTCCTCCTCCGGCCACGCCGCCCTCGCGATGCCCATCCTGGCGCCGCTGGCCGACCTCGCCGGAGTCAGCCGGGCCCTGGTGGTCACCGCCTACCAGTCGGCCTCGGGATGGGTGAACCTCATCACCCCCACCTCCGCCGTGGTCATGGGCGGCCTCGCCCTCGCCAAGGTCCGCTACGACCAGTACCTGCGCTTCATGGCCCCCCTCATGGGCCTGCTGCTGGTGGCGGTCGCGGGCTTCCTGGCCCTCGGCGCGGCGGTGGGCTGAGCCCCTGCTCCGCGGTACCGGCACCGAACGGCCGGGGCGGGGTTCGGCCGCTTCCCCCTGGAGGGAAGCGGCCGAACCCCGCCCCGGCGAACCGGCACACCCCGGTCCGGCGCCGTCATGCCGGCTGCGGCCGACGGTCAGGGGTGCGGCACCACCGCCACGGGAGCCGCGGCGCGGTGCAGCACCGCATGGGTGACCGGGCCGATGTGCGTGCCGATCGCCGCGCGGCGTACCCGCCGTCCCAAGACCATCAGCGACGCGTCCTTCGAGGCGTCCACGAGGTGGTCGGCGGCCCGGCCCACCACGCACTGCTCCTTGACGCCGACGTCGGGGAACCTGCCCCGCCACGGCCGCAGCGCGTCGCCGAGCGCGCCCGCTTCGCGCAGTCCCCACGCGACTGCGTGTCCGGGATCGCCGGCCTCGGGGTCGTATCCGGACACGACCGGTGCGTCCCACCCGTGGACGACCCGCAGGGCGGCCCCGCGTGCGGCGGCCGCGGAGAAGGCGTACTCGATCAGCTCGTCGCACGGCCCGGCGAGGTCGAGCCCCAGCACCACGTCGAGGTGGGGCGCCGGGCCGGTCGGACCGCCCGCGCGCCGCTTGCCGTCCTCGCCCCGTTCGCCGGCCCGCACGACGACGACAGGCCGCTCGGCGTGCGCGACGACGGGCATCGACACCGATCCGGCGAGGAAGCCGCCCACGGCACCCAGCCCCCGGGAACCCAGCACCAGGACCTCGGCCTTCTTCGCTGCGGCGAGCAGCACCTCCACGGGACGGCCGGAGACCTGCTCGACGCCGACACGCAGACCGGGGTGGTCCTCGCGCAGCCGGTCGGCCGCGTCCCGCGGGACGCGCTCGGCCCCGTGCCGAGTGGCGGCGGCGTCGCCGAGCGCGGTGTCCGCCCCCGTGAACGGGGCGTGGGCGAAGCCCGTCGTCCATTCCTCCCGGACATGGACGACGTGCAGGGGGAGGCCGCGCAGCAGCGCCTCCCGGGCAGCCCACCGTGCGGCGGCCTGCGACTCGGCCGAGCCGTCCACAGCGGCGACGACAGTACTTGGTGACATGGATCCTCCGGGTGAGGGGACGTTTCCGTCGGGGAAGCGGCCGCGGGAGAGGCGAAGACGGCGCGGGAGCGGGGTGGTTCAGGCCGGGGGGCGGGCCGTGCCGACCGGGGCGATCAGCCCGTAGTGGCCGTCGTAGCGGTGGTAGAGCACGCTGCCTCGGCCGGTGGCCGTGTCGTGGAAGAAGACGAACGGCAGTCCGGTGAGGACCAGCCGCTCGACGGCCTCGGCCACGGTGCTCTCGGGGACGGGTACCGTGCTCACGCCCAGCAGGCCGTCCGCCTCCCGCTCCTGCCCCAGGGGGCCCAGCGACGCCAGGCGGTGGCGGCCGGTGCGGGCGTCGCGGTAGACCACGCTGTCGTACCCGGAGGCCAGGTCCGTGAAGACCCAGAAGTCGTGGTCCATCGACTCCAGGTCGATCACGGCGTCCTCGGGCGTCTGCCGGGTCGGGCTGACCGCCTTGTACCGCTCGATGCGGCGCTCGCCGGCCGGCAGGTGCCGGCGGTGCGGACGGTGCTGGTGGCCCGCGCCGTCCCACGGCTCGTTAACGGTGCCGGGGAGCCCTCGCGAGCCGTGTCGCCGTGCCCGGGCCAGCCGCACGGCCAGACGCTCCTGCAACAGGTCGACCGCCTCGAACACGGTGCTCGCGGCCACGTGGGCCCGTACCGGGCGGCCGTTCACGTCGACCACGGCCTGGGCCTCGGCCGGGCGGGCCGCCGAACCGTTCACCGTCTGGGTGAGCTTCACCCGGGCGGCCAACACCGGTTCGCTGACGTGGTCGAGGGTTGCGAGCACCTTCTCCCGTGCGTAGGCGTCCGCACCTCGGGGCACCTGCCCTCGGCTGCGGACCTGGACGTCGACCGCCTGGCTGGTCTTGAGACCGCTCATGGGAACTCCTCCTTGGTCGCTCCCAGCCTGTCCGGCGGCGACGGCCGCCGGCAGAGCCGACCGGGCCGCCGCCGCGGTGCGACCGGTCCCCCGCGCCACCCGGCCGTCCGGGACGTACGGGCGCCCGCGGAGGGCCGTTCGGCCCGGAGCCCGCGGGCAGGCTGCTCCGGCGGGCCGGCGACGGCTGCCGGATGGACCGGCGGCCCGCCGACCGGGGGCTCAGTGCGGCCGGGGCGCACCGGAGGGCCTTCCGCCACGGCGGTCGGCCGTCAGCCGGTTGACCACCCCGACGACGCCGTCGACCCGCCACGCGGACCGGATCAGCGCCGTGGCGCCGGTGTCGGGTCCGACGGCCCCCACGAGGGTGGCGATCCCGTCCCGGACGTCGATGCGGATCGCGCCGGCGTCCCGGGCGGGACCGCTGAGGCGGACCGCTTCGGCCACGTCTGCGCGGATCTCCTCGTCGGAGCGCAGGAAGACCCGCAGGAGGTCGCGGCGTGTGGTGATGCCGATGAGCCGGTCTTCCTCGTCCACGACGGGCAGCCGGTCGATGCGGCGGCGTTCCATGATGCGCGCTGCGTCGGCCACGCGCTGCTGCGGATGCACGGTGACCGCGGGGGTGGTCATCAGCCCGGCGGCCGTCAGGGTGCGCGGGGCCGCGGGGCGGACTCGGGCGATCCGCCTCAGGGCCCGCAGCACGCGGTCCGGGCCGGACCCGGCCCGGCCGCCGGTCGCCTGCCGCCGGGTCAGGTCGGTCTGGGAGACCACGCCCATGACCTTGTCGTCGTCGTCCACCACCGGCAGGCCGCTGATGCGGTGGGACGTGAGCAGACGGGTCAGCTCCTTGAATGAGGTGTCCGGGTGTGCCCGGACGACTTCGCCGGTCATCACTTCGCCCACGGTCCGGTACGTCACCACGGTTCTCGTCTCCGTTCGCTCGGGTGGCTCCTGGCCGCCGCCGTCCGCGGCGGCGGCACCCTTCGTTCCCAGCGCGCCTTGGGTCCCCGTCCCCCCTACCGGGGGCCCTGCCACGGCAGGGCGGGGCGCTTCGCTCCCCTCACACGGGCGTCGCCACCAGCGTGGCCCGCAGGAGGGGCGGGGGAACAGAACCGGTCAGGACCTCCACGGCGGGCCGTTCGGCCCGTGGTCTGCCGGGCCGCTCGGAACGCGGCGGACGAGGGCCCAACGGCACTGGCACAGCCCCGTTCGACCCCTGCGGCGGGGCGGGGAGGAGCCCGCACGCCGGCCCGCACGCCCGCCGGGCGGGAACGGCCAAGACGCGGTCGGCGAAGACCATCGGGCCCCTCGCAGGGACCTTCGGGACCTTCGCCGCGGGCCCGCCCGGCGCCAGGCTGAAGGCACCGAGAGCGGCCCTGCGGCCCGCTGCCCCCCTCCGCATCCAGGAGCCCGCCATGACCCAGTTGACCAGCGATCGGCACGAGATCCGCGACGGCGCACCCTCGGACACGCGCATCGCCGTGGATCTGCTGGTCGACAACGCCGCCAAGGCGCTCGCCGACTTCGAGTCCCTCACCCAGGAGCAGGTCGACCACATCGTCGCCAAGGCGTCCGTCGCCGCGTTGGACCAGCACACCGCCCTGGCCCGCCTCGCGGTGGAGGAGACCGGCCGCGGGGTGTTCGAGGACAAGGCGGCGAAGAACATGTTCGCCTGCGAGCACGTCACCCACGGCATGGCCCGGACGAAGACCGTCGGCGTCATCGCGCGCGACGACATCGAGGGCATCATCGAGATCGCCGAGCCCGTCGGGGTGCTGTGCGCGCTCACCCCGGTCACCAATCCGACGTCCACCACCGTCTTCAAGGCGCTGCTGGCCCTGAAGACGCGCAACCCGGTCGTCTTCGCCTTCCACCCCTCCGCGCAGGTGTGCAGCGCCGAGGCCGCCCGCATCGTGCGGGACGCCGCCGTCGCAGCCGGTGCGCCCGAGCACTGCGTGCAGTGGATCGAGGCGCCCTCGATCGAGGCCACCGGCCTGCTCATGCACCACCCGGGCGTGGCCCTGATCCTCGCGACCGGCGGGAACAGCATGGTCAAGGCGGCCTATTCGGCGGGCAAGCCCGCCGTCGGCGTCGGCGCCGGCAACGTCCCCGCCTACGTGCACCACAGTGCGGACCTGCGCCGGGCGGTCAACGACCTGGTGCTGTCCAAGTCGTTCGACAACGGCATGATCTGCGCCTCCGAGCAGGCCGTCATCCTCGACACCGCCGTCTACGAACAGGCCCTGGACGAGTTCCGGCGCCTGCACGCCCACGTCGCGACGGCCGAGGAGAAGCGGAAGCTGGAGGCCTACCTGTTCCCGCCGGACCCCGTCGGCCGGCAGGGCCGGGTCAATCCGGCGGCCGTGGGCCAGAGCCCCGCCTGGATCGCCGAGCGGGCAGGGTTCGCGATCCCCTCCGAGACGTCGCTCATCCTGGCCGAGGCGAGCCGCGTCGGGCCCGACGAGCCGCTGACCCGGGAGAAGCTCTGCCCGGTCCTCGCCGTCCTGCGGGCCGGCTCGACCGAGGAGGGCTTCGACCTCGCGGCCGACATGGTCGACTTCCACGGCCAGGGCCACAGCGCGGTGATCCACACCGGCGACCCGGCCCTCGCCGAGCGCTACGGCCGCCGCATGAAGACGGTACGGGTCATCGTCAACTCCCCTTCGTCGCAGGGGGCGATCGGCGGCATCTACAACCGCCTGCTCCCCTCCCTCACCCTGGGCTGCGGCTCCTGGGGCAGCACGTCGGTCTCCGACAACGTCTCCGCCGCCCAGCTGCTCAACATCAAGCGCGTCACCACCCGGCAGAACAACCTGCAGTGGTTCAAGGTGCCGCCGAAGATCTACTTCGAGCCGCAGGCCATCCGCTACCTCGCGGCGATGCCCGACGTGCACCGGGTCACCGTGGTCACCGACGCCACCATGACCCGGCTCGGCTACGTCGACCGCGTCAGCCGCGTCCTGCAGCAGCGGGAGCACCCGGTGACCATCCAGGTCGTCGACGACGTCGAACCCGAGCCCAGCATCGCCTCCGTGCAGCGCGGTGCCGCGCTCATGCGCGACTTCCGCCCGGACACCATCATCGCCCTGGGCGGCGGATCGCCCATGGACGCGGCGAAGGTGATGTGGCTGCTGTACGAGCACCCGGACGTCGACTTCGCCGACATGCGGCAGAAGTTCTCCGACATCCGCAAGCGGGCCTTCCGCTTCCCCGTACCGGGTGAGCGGGCCCGACTGGTCTGCGTGCCCACCACCTCGGGCACCGGCGCCGAGGTCACCCCCTTCGCGGTGATCTCGGACCCGGCCACCGGCAAGAAGTACCCGCTCGCCGACTACGCCCTGACACCCAGTGTCGCCATCGTCGACCCCGTCCTGACCGCCGGCCTGCCCCCCTCGCTCGCGGCCGACAGCGGCTTCGACGCCCTCACGCACGCCACCGAGGCGTACGTGTCGGTCTACGCCAACGACTTCACCGACGGCCTGGCGCTGCACGCCGTCAAGCTGGTCTTCGAGAACCTTCAGACCGCCGTCACCGGGCAGGGCGCACGGCAGGCCCTGGCCCGGGAGAAGATGCACAACGCGGGCACCATCGCCGGCATGGCCTTCGGCAACGCCTTCCTCGGCGTCGTCCACGCCATGTCCCACACGCTGGGCGCCACGTTCCACATCGCCCACGGCCGGACGAACGCGATCCTGCTGCCGCACGTGATCCGCTACAACGGCAGCGTTCCCGTCAAGCTCACCGGGTGGCCGAAGTACGAGAGCTACCGGGCGCCCGAACGCTTCCAGGACATCGCCCGAGCCCTCGGCCTGCCGGCCGCCACCCCCGCCGAGGGCGTGGCCTCCTACGCCGCCGCGGTGGAGCGCCTGCGCGACGCGGTCGGCATCGAGCCGTCCTTCCGCGCGCTGGGCATCGACGAGACGGCGTTCGTCACGGCCCTCCCCCGACAGGCGCTGAACGCCTACGAGGACCAGTGCGCACCGGCCAACCCGCGCATGCCGATGCTCGACGAGATGGAGGACATCATGCGCGCCGCCTACTACGCCGGCCCCCGGCCGCTGCCCTTGGTCTGACCCTCCGGCCACCCGCACGGCCGATAGGCTGTCCCGGTACGGGCGGGTGGAAGACGGAGGAGGCCCAGTGGGCGTGGAGGAGCCGTTGTCGCGGATGCCTCAGATGCGGCTCGACGAGTTGCTGGAGGAGCTTCAGGCGCGCATCAACGCCGCGCGGGGCACCCGTGACCGGGTGCACAGCCTGCTGGAGGCGGTCGTCTCGGTCGGCCGCGAACTGGATCTCTCGCAGGTGCTGCGTCGGATCGTGGAAGCCGCCGCCGTGCTCGTCGACGCCCGGTACGCGGCGCTGGGGGTGATCGGCCCGGACGGCCGCACCCTGTCGCAGTTCCTCACCGTCGGGCTGACGGAGGAGGAGATCGCCAGGATCGGGCCGCTGCCGGCCGGGCACGGCATCCTCGGCGAGCTCATCCGCCACCCGGAGCCGCTGCGCCTGACGGACCTCGGCGCCCACGAGGCCTCCTACGGCTTCCCGGCCCACCATCCGCCGATGCGTACGTTCCTCGGTGTGCCGATCCGCGTCCGCGAGGAGGTCTTCGGCAACCTGTACCTGACCGACAAGCACGGCGGCATGGACTTCGACGCCGAGGACGAGTCGGTGATATCGACCCTCTCCGTCGCCGCCGGCGTCGCCATCGACAACGCCCGGCTGTACGAGGCGTCGCAGCGCCAGCAGCGGTGGCTGCGGGCCGGTTCGGAGATCACCAACAGCCTGCTCTCCGGCAATCCCCGGCTCGCGGTCCTGGCGCTGATCGCCCGCCGCGCCCAGGAGATCACGGAGGCGGCGCTCGCCGACGTGTCCGTGCCCGTCCCCGGGACGGACGACCTGGTCGTCGAGCTGGCCATGGGCGTCGACGACGAGACGCGGCGCGGTCTGGTGGTACCGGTCGAAGGCACCCTCTCCGGCGCCGCCTACCAGGCCGGTGCGCCCGTGAGCACGGTCTCCCTCGCCGAGGACGACCGCTTCACGGCCGGGCCGCGCCGCTTCGACGGCATGGGCCCGGCGGTGGCCGTCCCCCTGGGCACGGCCGCCAAGGACACCCGGGGCGTGCTGCTGCTGGCCCGGCGCCGCGGGGAGCCGGTCTTCACCGAGGCGGAGCTGGAGCCGCTGCTGGCCTTCGCGGGACAGGCCGCGCTCGCCCTGGAGCTGGCCGAACGCCGCAGCGACGCCGAGCAGCTCGCGCTCCTGGAGGACCGCGACCGCATCGCCCGCGACCTGCACGACCTGGCCATCCAGCGGCTGTTCGCGACCGGCATGACCCTGCAGAGCGCCGCACGGCTCGTCCAACACGAGGGCGCCGCGGAGCGCGTCTCGCGCGCGGTCGGGGACCTCGACGAGACCATCAAGATCATCCGCTCCACCATCTTCGGCCTGCGCGCCCGTGAGGAGGACGCCGGGCCCAGCCTGCGCGCCCGCGTGGCCCGCGCCGTGGGCGAGACGGCGACCACCCTCGGGTTCCCGCCCCGCCTGAGCATGGAGGGCCTCCTCGACACCGACGTCCCCCCGCAGGTGGCCGATCACGTCACGGCTGCCCTGACCGAGATGCTCAGCAACGCCGCCCGCCACGCGCACGCCACGCGCGTCGAGGTCGCCCTGCAGGCCACGTCCGACGAAGTCGTCCTCACCGTGACGGACAACGGACGGGGCATCCCCGCCGACGGCAGGCGCAGCGGCCTCGGCAACCTCGAAGAGCGAGCGCGCGGCGTGGGCGGAACCCTGGAGATCGGGTGCCCGGACCAGGGCGGCAGCCGGCTGGTGTGGCGCGCGCCCCTCACGCCCGGCCCGCGTGGCTGACGGCGGGCGTCCGGTGAGGGGGCGGGGACGGCGGCGTGTCCGCGGCCCCGCCCACGCTCCCGGGGCCACCGCGGAGCAGGTGTGCGGTCGCGGCGGGGCGTCCGCGGCCGCAGGCCGCACCGGCCGAAGCGGCGGGCAGGGTCTAGACGGTGAGTTCCAGGCCCGTCACCAGGTCCGGCCGGATCCGCAGCGCGGAACGCATGGCCGGGTGTTCCACCCACGGGCGCAGACGGGCGGCGAAGCGCGCGAGCTCCTCTTCGTCGGTGACGCGGTGGGCGTATCCGGTGACGACCACGCTCCAGCCGGTGTGCCTCTCGGGGTCGATGACGTCCGCCTCGTAGGCCACCACGACACCGGCGGCCTGGGTGGGCGCCACGATCGAGGCGAGCGCGGCGCCGTCGTGCAGCCGGACGATGATGTCCTCGCCGTCCATCAGGTGGTTGACCGGGCGGACGGCCGGCAGGGCCTGGTGCGTGAAGACGATGCGCCCGAGCGAGACGCTGCCGAGCAGCCGCAGGGCCTCGGCACGGCCGAGTTGCCCCATCCGCCGGGGCGCCACCGCCTCACGGCGGTCGTCCACCGCGGTGTGCGCGGCTTCGTCCTTCATCGTGCCCACCTTCTGCTCCCGTCCGGTCCCGGGCGACTTCGCTGCCTCCGGCCAGCGTCCCTCGTCAGACGGTGCCCCAGTAGGGCCGAACGGACCTTTCAGGGTGCGGTTCCGCCACCGCCGCAGGGCGGGTCCCTGCGGCGTGGCGGGCGAAGGTGCGGGGCACGGGCGCGGCACGAGGGCCATCCGGCCCTGGCCGGGGACCCGTTCACACGGCACGATGCGTGGGAAGCCCTTGCGGGCGGAGAATTCGGCGAACACGGAGTGTGCGATGACGGACAGCAGCGGCGGCCTCGGCGAGAAGGAACCGGTCAGGGTCTTCCTTCTCGACGACCATGAGGTGGTGCGCCGCGGTGTGCACGACCTGTTGGACGCCGAGCCGGACCTGACCGTGGTCGGGGAGGCGGGCACGGCCGAGCAGGCACTCGTGCGGGTGCCCGCGCTGCGCCCGCAGGTCGCCGTCCTCGACGTGCGTCTGCCGGACGGAGACGGGGTGAGCGTCTGCCGGGAGCTGCGCTCGCGCATGCCCGACCTGGCCTGTCTGATGCTGACGTCCTTCGACGACGAGGAGGCGCTGCTCGACGCGATCATGGCCGGCGCGTCCGGCTACGTCCTCAAGCAGATCACCGGCACGGACCTGGTCACCGCCGTGCGCACGGTCGCCTCCGGCCAGTCCATGCTCGACCCGGGCGCCACGGCCCGGGTGATGGCCCGGCTGCGGGGCGGATCGCCCCAGGAGGAGCAGCCCCAGGGGCTTCCCAGCCTGACGGAGCGGGAGAGGGAGATCCTCGCCCTCGTGGGGGAAGGGCTGACGAACCGGGAGATCGGCAAGCGGCTGTACCTGGCGGAGAAAACCGTCAAGAACAACATCTCCCGGCTGCTGGCCAAGCTGGGCGTGGAGCGCCGCGTGCAGGCCGCCGTCATCGCCACCCAGGCCCTGGCCGGGCGCGACGACCAGGGTGGTGCGGCCGGGCGCGAGGGCCGGCAGCGGGGCTGACCCCGACCGCCCTCACACGGCCGCGAGCCGGCGGCGTGAGCCCCTGCCCGAGACCCCTCGTGGGACCGGGCGGGGGCTGACGTCTGGGCAGGGGCCCGCTGGTCAGTCGTGCGGTACGACCGCGACGGGGCAGGGGGCGTGGTGGAGTGCGGCGTGGGCGACCGATCCGATGCGGGTCCCGACGGGCGCGCGGCGCGTCCGCCGGCCGACGACGAGCAGCTGCGCGTCCGACACGGCCGACAGGAGTACCTGTCCCGCACTGCCGATCTCGACGTGCTCGGTCACCGGCACGTCCGGGAACCGCTTCCGCCACGGGGCGAGCGCTTCGGCCAGCGCCTTCCTCTCGAAAGGCTCCAGTCCTCCGGCCTCGTCCACCAGGCGCATCGAGCCGGGGCGGTAGGCGAAGACCGACGGGAGGGTCCAGGCCCGCACCGCACGAAGGGCCGCGCCGCGTGCGGCCGCCTCCCCGAAGGCGAAGCCGAGGACCGCGTCGCCTTCCTCCGGGGGCCCCTGCTGGCCCACGACGATCTCGCCGCCCTTGCCCTGCGTCTTCCCGTCACGTGCGCGCACGGAGACGACGGGCCGTTTCGCGGCGGCGATCACCTGCTGACCGCAGGAGCCGAGGAGGAAGCCGGTGAGCGCCCCGTGTCCCCGTGAGCCGAGCACCAGCATCTCGGAGGCCTCGGCCTCCCTCAGCAGGGTGGCCACGGCGGTGTCCCGGACCGCTTCGGCGGTGACCTCGAGCTGCGGGTGGCGGCCGGCGACGTGGGTCTCGGCTTCCCGCAGGACGGTGTGGGCGGAGGCGGCCTGCGCCTCCTGGTCCTGGACGGCGGGGACGTCCAGCGGCTGCCAGAGCCAGGCGTGCACGATGCGCAGGGGCATGCCGCGCAGTGCGGCTTCGCGGGCCGCCCAGTCGGCCGCTGCCAGGCTTTCCGCGGAGCCGTCCACTCCTGCGGTGATGACGCCGGTCATGGGGGTGCCTCCATACGGTTCGACGGGTCCGGCCGCCTCGGCCGCCCCTTCACTGGTCTCAGCATCCGGGAGGGGCGGCGATCCGCCGAGGGCCCATCGGCCCTGACTCCCGGCCGTTCGGCCACGGCGTCGCGCCGGCCGCGGCGGGCCGCGGCCGGCCGCGGCGGCCGGGCCGTCCCGGCCGGTCGCGGGAGGTCCACCGGCCCCGCGACGGGGACCTCCGGCCCCCTGCGCGAACCACCCCTGCCGATCACTGTGAAGGGGCGGCGCCTCGAAGGGCGCCCCGAGTGCCGGACGGCCGGCTCCCCCCGGAGCCGCCGGAGACCGGCCCGCGTACGCCGCTTCCGGCCGTCCCGGCCGCCAGACCCACGGAGTCCCCATGTCCCGTACCGTCACCGTCGGCCTCGACGGGTCCCCGGAAAGCCTCGCCGGCGCGCAGTGGGCCGCGCAGGAGGCACGGCGCCGTGGCGTGCCGCTGCGGCTGCTCCGCGCCTGGAGCGTCGGCGAGGATCCCCGTACCCGTGTGGTCGACGCGGCGACGGCACGCGGATGGGGCGAGCGCACCCTCGCCATCACCGAGAGGCGGCTGCGGCGCCGCCACCCGGGCCTGGACGTGGAGACGGCGTGGGTGGCCGGCGACCCGGTGGAGGAGCTGTGCGGTGCCGCCGAGGAAGCGGAACTGCTGGTGCTCGGCTCCCGCGGTCTGGGCGGCCTGGCCGGTTTCCTCGCCGGGTCGGTCTCCCTGGCCGTGCTCGCCCGCACGCGGCGGCCCGTCGTCCTCGTCCGGCCGCACGACCCGCTGGAACCGGAAGCCGGCCGCGAGGGGGAGGTGGTGATCGGCCTGGACGTGTCCGCCCCCTGCGAGGAGTTGCTCGCCTTCGGCTTCGCCGCGGCCGACCGGTACGGCTGCGGCCTGCGGGCGGTCCACAGCTGGGCCGTGCCCGCGCTCTACGGGCCCGACACGGCCGGCGTGCTCCCGCTGCTGATGACGGAAGTCGCCGAGGACGCACGGCGGGCGCTCGACGAAGCGCTGGCCCCCTGGACGGAGAAGTTCCCGGACGTCGTGGTGGTGCGCGACTGCCGTCAGGGCCGGCCGGCTCAGGACCTGGCGGAGCTGTCGCACGACGCCCGGCTCGTCGTCGTCGGCCGCAAGGTCCGCCGGGCGCGGATCGGCACGCACATCGGGCCCGTCACCCACGCGGCCCTGCACCACTGCCTGGCGCCCGTCGCGGTCGTCCCCCACGACTGAGCCCGTCCGGGGACCGCGCGGCGTGCACCGGACCCGCCGCCCGGGAGCGGTGCCCCCTCCCCCGACCCTCCGACGCCGAAGACGAAGACGCGGCCGTGGAACACCGAAGGCGGGGCCGGGCCGCCCCGCCTTCGGTGTTCCACGGCCGCGTCTTCGTCT
>NZ_RPSE01000379.1:0-6054 GCF_003949955.1 Streptomyces sp. WAC05292 | reverse complement strand
GCCACAGGCCGCCTGCCCGCCCCCGAGCACCCCCCGCCTCGGGGGCGGGGGGTGCTCGGGGGCGGGCAGGCGGCCTGTGGCTGTCGTACTACCCAGATTACGCGCCCCTGACCTCGCCGGTTCCCGGGGCGGTCACCCGAGGAGGACGCGGCGCACCTCGGCCCGCACCTGCCGGGCGGTGGTGCGCAGGGTCCGCCACGCGTCGCGCAGCAGGTGCCCGGCCGGGGTGAGGACGTACCGGTAGAGCTGCCGGCAGGGCCAGCCGACCAGCACCCACGCGACCAGGGAGACCCCCCGCCACAGGGCCCGGGCGATCCGGCCGGCGACGTGCCAGGCCCAGACGAGGGCCTGCCAGAGCGGCAGGATCAGCAGGCGGTGGACGCCGCGGGCGACCCAGGCGGCGGCGCTCCCGACGGGGACGACGACCCACCGCCACACCGCCGCGGCGGTCCAGGCGAGCGCCCGACCCGCCGGGACGACGAGGTGGTCCCAGACGGCGCGCAGCAGCCACAACACTCCGCGGCCGATCGGGGCGAGCACGTAGCGGTACACGGCCGAGGCCAGCCACAGGACGCCGCGCCCGAGCGGGGCGAGCAGGTACCCGTACACGGCCCGGCCCAGCCATACGAGGCCCTGCCCGGTCGGGGCGATCAGCCAGCGGTGGCCGGCGGAGCCCAGCCACCGCAGCCCGCGCCCGATCGGCGCGAGCAAGTACGCGTACGCGGCGCGGCCCGCGGGGGCGAGCAGATACCGCCACAGCCCGACCCACGGCCAGACGAAGACCAGCCTGAGCAGCACGCCCAGCACCCACCCGATGCCGCGGAGCACGGGCCCGAGGACGTGGGTCCACAGCGGCCCGAGCACGTGCCGGTGCAGGGCCCTCGCCCCGGCGGCGAGCAGCTCCCACACCACCCGCACGGGCAGCACGACGAGCACGGCGACGATCTTGACGGGCACCCGGAGCACCCCGGTGAGGCAGCCTTCGCCCTGGCCGGCGGAGGGGCGTGTGACGCGTTCCATGCCCCCAAGGACACAGGAACGCCCCCGTGCCGTTGCACGGGGGCGCGGATCTTCACCGAATCCCGCCCGGCATCCGGAGCACCTGCGGACGAACCAGGCGCTCCGGGCACACTCCGGGCGGGGCGGGAGGTCTCCTACTTGTTGACGACCGAGAGCGGCAGCAGCTTCTTGCCGGTCGGCCCGATCTGGATCTGCGTGTCCATCTGAGGACAGACGCCGCAGTCGAAGCAGGGGGTCCAGCGGCAGTCCTCGACCTCCGTCTCGTCGAGGGCGTCCTGCCAGTCCTCCCACAGCCAGTCCTTGTCGAGGCCCGAGTCGAGGTGGTCCCAGGGGAGGACCTCCTCGTAGGTGCGCTCGCGGGTCGTGTACCAGGCCACGTCGACGCCGTACTGCGGGAGGGTCTTCTCGGCGCACTCCATCCAGCGGTCGTAGCTGAAGTGCTCGCGCCAGCCGTCGAAGCGGCCGCCGTCCTCGTACACGGCGCGGATGACGTCGCCGATGCGGCGGTCGCCGCGGGAGAGGAGGCCCTCGACGATGCCCGGCTTGCCGTCGTGGTAGCGGAAGCCGATGGAGCGGCCGTACTTCTTGTCACCGCGGATCTTGTCGCGGAGCTTCGCCAGGCGGGCGTCCGTCTCCTCCGCCGACAGCTGGGGGGCCCACTGGAAGGGGGTGTGCGGCTTGGGGACGAAGCCGCCGATGGAGACGGTGCAGCGGATGTCGTTCTGGCCGGACACCTCGCGGCCCTTGGCGATCACGTTGACCGCCATGTCGCCGATCTGGAGGACGTCCTCGTCGGTCTCGGTCGGCAGGCCGCACATGAAGTACAGCTTCACCTGGCGCCAGCCGTTGCCGTAGGCGGTGGCGACGGTGCGGATCAGGTCCTCTTCCGAGACCATCTTGTTGATGACCTTGCGCATGCGCTCGGAGCCGCCCTCGGGGGCGAAGGTCAGGCCGGAGCGGCGCCCGTTGCGGGTGAGCTCGTTCGCCAGGTCCACGTTGAAGGCGTCGACGCGGGTCGACGGGAGGGACAGGCCGACCTTGTCGTCCGCGTAGCGGTCGGCGAGGCCCTTGGCGATGTCGGCGATCTCCGTGTGGTCCGCGGAGGACAGCGAGAGCAGGCCGACCTCCTCGAAACCGGTGGCCTTCAGGCCGCGGTCCACCATCTCGCCGATGCCGGTGATGCTTCGCTCCCGCACGGGGCGCGTGATCATGCCGGCCTGGCAGAAGCGGCAGCCGCGGGTGCAGCCGCGGAAGATCTCGACGGACATCCGCTCGTGGACGGTCTCGGCGAGCGGGACCAGCGGCTGCTTGGGGTAGGGCCACTCGTCGAGGTCCATGACGGTGTGCTTGGACACGCGCCACGGCACGCCGGAGCGGTTGGGCACGACGCGGCCGATGCGGCCGTCGGGCAGGTACTCGACGTCGTAGAAGCCCGGGACGTACACGCCGCCGGTCTTGGCGAGGCGCAGCAGCAGCTCCTCGCGGCCGCCGGGCCGGCCTTCGGCCTTCCAGGCGCGGATGATCTCGGTGATGTCGAGGACGGCCTGCTCGCCGTCGCCGATGACGGCGCAGTCGATGAAGTCGGCGATCGGCTCGGGGTTGAAGGCGGCGTGGCCGCCGGCCAGGACGATCGGGTGGTCGACGGTGCGGTCGCGGGCTTCGAGGGGGATGCCCGCGAGGTCCAGCGCCGTGAGCATGTTGGTGTAGCCCAGCTCCGTGGAGAAGGACAGGCCGAAGACGTCGAAGGCGCCGACCGGGCGGTGGCTGTCGACGGTGAACTGCGGCACCTTGTGCTCGCGCATGAGCTCTTCGAGGTCGGGCCACACGCTGTACGTGCGCTCGGCGAGGACGCCCTCGCGCTCGTTCAGCACCTCGTACAGGATCATGACGCCCTGGTTGGGGAGCCCGACCTCGTACGCGTCCGGGTACATGAGCGCCCACCGGACGTCACACGAATCCCACGGCTTGACGGTGCTGTTGAGTTCACCGCCGACGTACTGGATGGGCTTCTGCACATGCGGGAGCAGAGCTTCGAGCTGTGGGAAGACCGACTCGGACATCACGCGACTTTCGTGAAGCGGGCAGGGGGCGACTCTCTAGCGTAACCCGAGGGGCCGGGCCCGCCGGACGGTGTGATCACCGGCTACGGGCGGAGGCCCTTCCGGCGGGCCCGGCGCGCGGCCTTGCCCCAGACCCGCGGGAGGTCGCGTTCGATCCGTGCGGCCCGGGCGTCCTCGCGGGCGTACAGGACGCCCCAGGTGAAGGCGTTCTCGCCGGCCGCGGCGGCCTGGACGGAGAGGTCGCGCAGGGCTTCGCGGGCGACGACGCCGTCCTGGTGGTCGCCGAGCAGGGTCTGGACGGCCTTGAGGTCCTTGCGCAGGCGCTTGGCCGGCTTGCCGAGCACGGGTTCGGCCGCCTCGGCGGCGTAGCGGGCGCGTTTGGCCGCCTTGCGGGCGGTGTGCAGGGCGGTGTCGCGGTCGGGGCCGGGGTCGAGGGCGAGGGCGTCGGTGATGCGGCCGGCGAGGCGGTCGTACTCGCGGCGGACGGCCTTGGCGAGGACGGGCCCGGCGGGCTTGCCGGCGGCGGGGAGCAGCGGCGGGTCGGCGAGCAGGGCGTCGAGGGCGTCGAGGAGGGCGAGGTGGCGGGGGTCGTCGAGGGCGGCGAGGGCGCGGCGGCGGGATTCGGCGCGGCGGCCGTTGTTCCAGGTGCGCAGGCGGCCGCGGACGGGTCCGAGGAGGAGGGGGTGGGGGAGTTCGCCGATGCGGGTGCGGAAGCGTTCGTGGAGGACTTCCTGGTCGCGGTCGACGCCGAGTTCGCGGGCGAGTCGGCGCAGTTCGTCGCCGAGGGGGTCGGTGGCCGTGCGGTCGAGGACCTTGCGGTGGGTCTTGAGGGCGCTGCGCAGGCGGCGGCAGGCGACGCGCATCTGGTGGACGGCGTCGGGGAGGTCGCGGCGGACTGCGGGGTCCTGGGCGACGAGGGAGTCGCGCTGTTCCCGGAGGTAGGCGAGGACATGGGCGCCCGCGGTGCCGGTCTCGGCGAGGGCGCGGGCGAGTTTGGAGGGGCTGTCGGAGGCCCGGATGCCGGCCTTGCGGAGCTTCTTCCCGACGGTGTCGAGGAGGGAGGGGTCGATGCCGTCGGCGAGTTCGACTTCGATCTCGGTCCAGTCGGCGGTGGCGGTGCCGGCGGCGGGGTCTCGGGTCTGACGGGATTCCGCGTGGACGGTGTCGGTGGAGAGTTCGGCGAGGAGGGCGCCGTCGGCGTCGAGGAGGTGGTGGATGCGCCGGGTGGAGCGGAGTCGGACCAGCGGGCCGAGCTCGGCGTCGCGGACGCGGGAGCGGACGAGGGCGGCCAGGTGTCGGGGGACGGTGTCGGAGAGGGGGGCGCCGATCTCGTCGCGGACGCCCGGGGAGACGGGAAGTTTGAGGTGCCAGCCGGCGTCGGCGCCGCCGGTGCGGCGGCGCAGGGTGACGCCGTCCGCGGCGAGCCGCTGGTCGGGGGTGTCGTAGTAGACGGCGTCGAGGTCGGCGGTGCCGCGGTCGGCGACGGCGGCGATCCCCGCGGTGCCCGCCAGGTCGGGGATGCCGCGCCGTTCGGCCTCGTCCGTCGTGAACTCGAATTTGCGTTCGATTTCGCGTTTCGTGTCCGCCATGCACCGAACTTAGACCGGGTCGGTGGGCGGCCGCAGGGCGAAGGGGCGCCCCGACGGGTGAAACGGAGGAGATCCGGCCGTATCGCGCCCGCAAGGCGGCCCGCCTTGCTTCCCCGCCCGGCGCCCGCCGGACGCCGGCAGCCCTACGCCGACATCGGCCGCTGCACCTTGATCGACTGGAGCAGCCCGATGGCCACCCACACGGCGAACATGGACGACCCTCCGTACGAGACGAAGGGCAGCGGCAGCCCGGCGACGGGCATGATCCCGAGCGTCATGCCGATGTTCTCGAAGGACTGGAAGGCGAACCAGGCGATGATGCCGGCGCAGACGATGGTCCCGTACAGCTCGGTGGTCTCCCGGGCGATGATGCAGGCGCGCCAGAGGATGACGCCGAGCAGGACGAGGATGAGGCCGGCGCCGACGAAGCCGAGCTCCTCCCCCGCCACGGTGAAGACGAAGTCGGTCTGCTGCTCGGGGACGAACTGGCCGGTGGTCTGCGAGCCCTTGAACAGCCCGGATCCGGTGAGCCCGCCGGAGCCGATGGCGATGCGCGCCTGGTTGGTGTTGTAGCCGACGCCGGCGGGGTCGAGCTCGGGGTTGGCGAACGCCGCGAAGCGGTTGATCTGGTACTCGTCGAGGATGCCGAGCTGCCAGACGAGGACGGCGCCGGCGACGCCGGAGCCGAGGAGGCCGAAGACCCAGCGGTTGGAGGCGCCGGAGGCGAGCAGGACGCCGAGCACGATGACGACCATGACCATGACCGACCCGAGGTCGGGCATGAGCATGATGATGCCCATGGGGGCGGCCGCGAGCAGCAGGGCCTTGACGACCGTGCGGTGGTCGGGGTGGGCGATGTCGCCCGCGTCGACCCTCGCGGCCAGCAGCACCGCCATGACCAGGATGATCGTGATCTTGACGAACTCGGAGGGCTGGAGGGAGAAGCCGCCGCCGATGACGATCCACGCGTGGGCGCCGTTGATGGTGGCGCCGAGCGGGGTGAGCACCGCGATGATCAGCACGAGGGAGATGCCGTAGAGGACCGGTACGGCGCCCCGCAGCGTGCGGTGGCCGAGCCAGATCGTGCCGATCATCAGGACGAGCCCGATGCCGGTGTTCATGGCGTGGCGGACGAGGAAGTAGTACGGGTCGCCCTGGTTGAGCTGGGTCCGGTTCCGCGTCGCCGACCACACCAGCAGGGTGCCGAGGAGGGACAGGGCGAGCGCCGAGAGGAGTATCGGCCAGTCGAGCCGGCGCAGCACCGAGTCGCGCGAGGTCAGCTTGGCCATCGCGCCGCGCTCGGGCGCGTACCGGGAGACGGAGAACTTGTTGGCGGTCTGCATGGTGGTGGGCTCAGTCCTGCCACGAGGGGGGCGGTGCGGGGG
>NZ_RPSE01000378.1:0-6088 GCF_003949955.1 Streptomyces sp. WAC05292 | reverse complement strand
CCGTAGCGTCATGTGCGCATCTGCGCACATGACGCTACGGTGGTGGGGAGAGCCCGTCCCGCCGAGCGGAAGGCACCCGCATGTTCCCGGTCCTGCGCAACCGCGCCTACCGGCACCTGTTCGCCGCCCAGGTCGTCGCCCTCACCGGCACCGGCCTGGCCACCGTCGCCCTCGGACTCCTCGCCCACGACCTCGCCGGGCCCCGCGCCGGATCCGTCCTCGGCACCGCCCTGGCGATCAAGATGGTGGCGTACGTCGCCGTCGCGCCCGCCGTCGGCGCGCTCGCGCACCGGCTGCCGCGCCGCGCCCTCATGGCCGGCTCCGACCTCGCCCGTGCCGCCGTCGCCCTCTCGCTGCCGTTCGTCGACCGCGTCTGGCAGGTCTACCTGCTGGTCTTCCTGCTCCAGGCGGCCTCCGCCGCGTTCACCCCCACCTTCCAGGCGGTGATACCCGACGTCCTGCCCGACGAGCGCGACTACACCCGCGCCCTCTCCCTCTCCCGTCTCGCCTACGACCTGGAGAGCCTGTTCAGCCCCGCCCTGGCCGCCGCCCTCCTCGCCGTCACCACCTACGACCGCCTCTTCCTCGGGACCGTCGCCGGATTCCTCGCCTCCGCCGCACTCGTCCTCTCCGCCGCCGTACCGCGCCCCGCGGCCGACACCGCCTCAGCCGGGGACGGCCGGCACGCCGGGCACGCGCACGCCCGCGTCGCCGCCGGCGTGCGCCTCATCCTCGCCGCCCCGTCCCTGCGGGCCCTGCTCCTGTTGAACCTCGCCGTCGCCGCCGCCGGCTCCCTCGTCGCCGTCAACACCGTCGTCTACGTCCGCGACCTGCTGGGCCGCGGCACGGGCGACGTCGCCCTCGCGCTCGGCGCCTACGGGGCCGGCTCCATGGTCGTCGCCCTCGCCCTGCCACGCCTCCTCGACCGCGTGGCCGACCGCACCGTGATGCTGCGCGGCGGAGCCGCCCTCGCCGCCGTCCTCGCCGCGGCCGGCGGCCTGACCGCCGCCGGACCCGGGCCCTTCTCCTGGCCCGCGCTGCTCGCCGCGTGGGCGGCGCTCGGCGCCGCCGGGTCCGCGGTGCTCACCCCGGCGGGCCGCCTGGTGCGCCGGGCGGTCCCGGCCGGGCGGCGCACCGAGGCCTTCGCCGCACAGTTCTCCCTCTCCCACGCCGGCTGGCTGCTGGCGTACCCCCTGGCCGGCTGGGTCGGGGCCGCCGCCGGCCTGACCGCGGCCGCCGCCGTCCTCGGGGTGCTCGCCGCCGGCTCCGTGCTCGCCGCCGCCGCACTGTGGTGCCCTGCCGCACAGCCGTCCCCGGAGCCCGCCGCGGACGCCGCCCGCGAGCCCACGCCCGTCCCCGTGGCGGCGGCCGCGGGGACGGGCCGCCTGCACCGCCTCCTCGCCCCCCGCCACGGCCACTGAGCCGGGGGTTCCGCCCGCCGGGGTTTTCCACAGGCCGCAGCACGGTGTCCCCGCGGGTCGGTAGGCTGCCCGTCATGACCCTTACGGACGCGACCCCCGAGACCAGCGCCGCCCTGGAGGTGCTCCACCGCGTCTTCGGGTACGACTCGTTCCGCGGCGAGCAGCAGCAGATCATCGAGCACGTCGTCGGCGGCGGCGACGCCCTCGTGCTGATGCCCACCGGCGGCGGCAAGTCGCTCTGCTACCAGATCCCGGCCCTGGTCCGGCGCGGCACCGGCGTGGTGGTCTCCCCGCTGATCGCCCTCATGCAGGACCAGGTCGACGCACTGACGGCGCTCGGCGTCCGGGCCGGCTTCCTGAACTCCACCCAGGGCATCGACGAGCGGCGCACCGTCGAGCAGCTCTTCCTCGCCGGCGAGCTCGACCTCCTCTACCTCGCCCCCGAACGGCTCCGCACCGAGGGCACGCAGCGCCTCCTCGACCAGGGCGAGGTCTCCCTCTTCGCCATCGACGAGGCACACTGCGTCGCCCAGTGGGGCCACGACTTCCGCCCCGACTACCTCGCGCTGTCGATGCTCCACGAGCGCTGGCCCGACGTCCCGCGGATCGCCCTGACCGCCACCGCCACCCCGGCGACGCACGCCGAGATCGCCACGCGGCTCGGCCTGGAGGGCGCCCGGCACTTCGTCGCGAGCTTCGACCGGCCCAACATCCAGTACCGGATCGCCGGGAAGAACAACCCGCTCAAGCAGCTCCTGGACCTGATCCGCAGCGAGCACGAGGGGGACGCCGGCGTCGTCTACTGCCTCTCGCGGTCCTCCGTGGAGAAGACCGCGGCGTTCCTCGTGGAGCACGGCATCGACGCCATCGCCTACCACGCCGGCATGGACGCCGCGACCCGCGCCGCCAACCAGTCCCGGTTCCTGCGCGAGGAGGGCGTCGTCGTCGTGGCGACGATCGCGTTCGGCATGGGCATCGACAAGCCGGACGTGCGCTTCGTCGCCCACCTCGACCTGCCGAAGTCGCTGGAGGGCTACTACCAGGAGACCGGCCGCGCCGGCCGCGACGGCGAACCCGCCACCGCCTGGCTCGCGTACGGGCTCCAGGACGTCGTCCAGCAGCGCAAGATGATCGAGGGATCGGAGGGCGGCGACGCCCACCGCCGCTCGCTGACCGCCCACCTCGACGCCATGCTCGCCCTGTGCGAGACCGTCGACTGCCGCCGGGTCCGGCTGCTCGCCTACTTCGGCCAGGAGTCCGGTCCCTGCGGGAACTGCGACACCTGCCTGACCCCCGCCGAGTCCTGGGACGGCACGGTCGCCGCGCAGAAACTCCTGTCCACCGTGTGGCGGCTCGCCCGCGAGCGGCGGCAGAAGTTCGGCGCCGGCCAGATCATCGACATCCTCCAGGGCAAGAAGACCGCCAAGGTCATCCAGTTCGACCACGACCAGCTGTCCGTCTTCGGCGTCGGGGCGGACCTCGGCACGGCCGAATGGCGCGGCGTCGTCCGCCAGCTGCTGGCCCTCGGCCTGCTCGCCGTCGAGGGCGAGTACGGGACGCTCGTCCTGACCGAGGCCAGCGGGGAGGTCCTCGGCGGCCGCCGGAGCGTCCACCTGCGCAAGGAGAAGGCGCCGGCCGGCGGCCAGGCCCGCAAGGACTCCGCAAGCCGCGGCAGCAAGGGCGCGCGCGTACCGGTCGACCTCCCGGCCGCCGCGGTCCCCGTCTTCGAGGCCCTGCGGACCTGGCGTGCCGAGACCGCCCGCGAGCAGGGCGTCCCGGCGTACGTCGTCTTCCACGACGCGACGCTGCGGGAGATCGCCACCCGCCTTCCCGCGACCACGGCGGAACTGGGCACGGTGGGCGGCGTGGGCGAGGCGAAGCTGGCCAAGTACGCGGAAGGCATCCTGGCGACCCTGGCCACCCTGTCCGCGGCGGCCCCGGCTGCCGCAGAGCCCCCGGCCCCGGCCCGGACCCCGACCCCCGCAGCCCGCCCGTCTCGCGACGACGAGCCCCCGCTGGACGAGGAACCCCCCTTCGACCCGGAGGAGATCGACCCGCCCTGGGACGACTGGGAGTAGGCCGAGCCCCGGGGGAGGGGCCCAGGATGGCTCGCCGGGCTGGGCTGGGCTGGGCCGGCTGGGCCTAGCCGGGCCCGGCGGGATGGCGCGTCGGCGGGCCTTGCCGGCAGGATCGCCTCATGCCCCGGACCGGTGACCCTGGTCGTACGTGACTACGACGAAGCCATCGCCTTCCACCGGGACGTCCTCGGGTTCGAGCTCCGGGAAGACACCCGGATCGACGACGACAAGCGGTGGGTGGCCGTCTCCCCGCCCGGTGCCCGGGAGACGGCCCTGCTCCTGGCGAGGGTGGCGACCGGCGGCCGGGAGGACCGTATCGGAGAACCCGACCGGCGGCCGGGTCGGGTGGTTCCCCACCCCCGACGCGTGCGAACGCGACCACGCACGGATGCCGGCGGCCGGCGTCGTGTTCGAGGAGGCACCCCGCCGGGAGCCGTACGGCACGGTCGCCGTCTTCCGGGACCTGCACGGCAACCGCTGGGACCCGCTCAAGCTGCACCGGTCCGGCGGTACCGGACGGTAGACGTCCTCGAAGCCGCGGCCCTGCCGCCTGCACGGCCGCGCCCCGCGCGCGCTGCCCCCCAGGCCCGGCCGGGGTGTTCGGGCCGCGCCCGGTGGGGACGGGGCGGGCGCCCGGATCCGGCGCCACACCCTCCCACCGTTGACGGTGGGTCAATCTCCTTGGGCCGGGAGCCGGGTTGACCGGTCCGAGAGGGCTCACCGCCCGGGATGCGCGCCGCTCCGCTCCGGGTCGCGTGGTGGGTGCCGGCGACGGAAGTCCGTCCCGGCGGGCATCGAGCCCCGGCGGCGGGCTGCTTGGCGGAGCGCGGCGCACTCCGGGACGAGTCCTCCGCCCGCGGGAGCGGGAGCCCGCCGGACGGGCGCTTCGCAGGGCGCCCCGCCGGCCAAACCGCCTGCCTGCGAGGCGACTTCCGCCGGCCCGTGATGCCCGCCCGAGGTGCGCGGGTCGCCCGGGTGCGGGGCGCTCGATCCCGGGCCAAGCTGAGTTCATGAGCGACGACCCCCCGGGCCGGGCCGCCTCGGAGCTGCGCCTCGCCCTGGCGATGCGCGGAGGCGTCAGCCTCGCCGTGTGGATGGGCGGGGCGTGTTGTGAGGCCGCGGCTCTGCGGGCTGCGGCTCCCGGCCGACGCCCGCAGGGCCGCGAAGGCGCCCGGCCGCCCGCCGCCGATGCCGCGGGTCGGCAGGGTGGACCGGCGGGCGACGCGGAGGGGCCGTACGAGCCGGACATGCCGCCCGGCGCGGAGGCTGCGGGTAGGGCGGGGAGCGCGGGGAGCGCGGTCCGCCCGGGGGCGCCGGACGGCGCGGCCGGGCCGGGCAGGGCCGGTGGCCTGGATGCAGGGGGTCGGCTCGCCCCAGGTGCCCCAGGTGCCCCAGGTGCCCCAGGTGCCCCGGATGCCCCGGGCGGCCCCGCTGCCCCGGGTGAGCGCAGTTCGTCGGGTGGCCCCGGCAGCCCGGGAGGCCGTAGGGCGGCCGACAGCCCGCCGGGAGAGCCGGGAGAGCCGCGTGCGCCGGGTGCGCCGGGCGGTTCGGGTCCTGCCGGCGCAAGCGGTTCCCTCGGCGTCGATGCAGGCGGTTGCACCGCCTCGGGCGGGCGCGTCGCCGCGGGCGGCGCCGCGCGCCCGTACGCGCCCCCTGCCCCGGCCGGGTCGCCCCACCCTGCTGCCGGTACCGCGGAGGTCGGCTCCTCCGGTCCGGGCGCCGGCCCCGCCGACGGCGACGACTTCCTCCCGGGTGCTCCCGCCGCCGCGGGCGGCGCCGCGGCCGGGGGCCCGCCGGGCGCCGGCGGGCAGGAGGTGTACCGGGGCATGCTGGCGGCCTGCGGGTATCGGCATGTCGGCATCGATGTGCTTGCCGGCACGAGTGCCGGTGGGCTCAACGGGGTGCTCATGGCCTGCCACCTCGTCTACGGGATGCCGTTCGGGCGGGGCGTACGCGATCTCTGGCTGCGGGTGGGGGACCTGGAAGGGCTGCTGCGGCGGTCGCGGCCGTTCTTCGTGCCCGATTCGCTGCTGCGCGGGGACGCCGTCTTCCACCAGGAGCTGTGCACCGCCCTCGGCCGGCTCGTCGACCAGGCGCCGCCCGGCTGGAAGCCGCCCGCCTCGCTGCGGCTGATGCTGACCGCGACCCGGCTGCGGCCCCGGCCGGACCGGGTGCGGCCCACCCTGGGCGCGCCGCTGCCCGTCGGCCGCTCGCAGGCCTACTTCCGGTTCCGCCACCGGGCCGGCCTGACCGACTTCCCGGACGAGTCCACCGGGACCGCCCGCGACGCCGCCCTCGCCCGGCTGGCGTACGCGGCGCGCGCCTCGTCGTCCTTCCCGGGCGCCTTCGAACCCGCCCGGGTGTACGTCGGCCCCGGATCGCAGCTGGCCTCCGCCGACCCCCGCGCGATCGACATGCGCGGCGTCAGCAGCGAGACGGGCCACCCGGACCCCGACCTGGACGGCTGCGTGGAGCTCGTCGACGGGGGAGTGCTCGACAACATTCCCGTCGCCTGGGCCGTGCGGGCCATCGCCGCGGCCCCCGCGGTCCGCCCCGCCGAGCGGTGGCTGCTGTTCCTGCAACCCGTCC
>NZ_RPSE01000377.1:0-6125 GCF_003949955.1 Streptomyces sp. WAC05292 | reverse complement strand
CCCCTACCCGCCCCCGTCCAGCCGGTACACCGCGAACGCCCGTCCGATCACCGGCATCGCCACGTTCCTGACGCGGACTCCGCCTTCCGTCATGCCGTGTTCCGTGCCGTGGTGGGCGTGGCCGTGGACCGCCAGGTCCGCGCCGACCTCGTCGATCGCCTCCGCCAGGAGGTGGCTTCCGAGGAAGGGGTAGATCTCCAGCGGCTCCCCGGCCAGGGTGTCGGGCACGGGGGCGAAGTGGGTGAGGGCGACCCGTACGTCGCAGCCGTCGGCGGCGAGTTCCGTCAGGGCGCCGTGGAGGGCTTCGGCGGCCTGGTGCGCCGTGCGGACGAACGCTTTCATCTCCGGCTCGCCGAACTCGCCCGCGCAGCGTCCCGCGAAGCCGCCGCAGAACCCCTTGGCGCCGGCCACGCCGACCTGGGTGCCGCCCGCATCGATGCGCACGGAGTCGCCCTCCAGGACGGTCACGCCCGCTTCGCGGAGTACGTCGGCGACCTCGTCCTGCCGGTCGCTCTGATAGTCGTGGTTGCCGAGCACCGCGACCACGGGCACGGGGAGGCCCTTCACCTCGCCGGCGACCACGGCTGCCTCCTCAGGGGTGCCGTGCCTGGTCAGGTCGCCGGCCAGGAGCAGCAGGTCGGCCCGTTCCCCGAGGGTGTCGAAGGCCGGGCGCAGCAGTCCTTCGGAGCCGGGCGCGAGGTGGATGTCGCCGACCGCGGCGATGCGCGTCATGGAAGGTCCTCCAGGTCGCCTTCGGGGGGTGGGAGCACTCCTGCGAGGCGGATGTCGTGCCGCCACTGGAGGCCGTCCAGTTCCTCGGCGGCGATGCTCAGCACCTGCTCGCGGCACGCGGCGGTGGTGACGGTCCCGGTCAGGACGGCGACGGGGCCGTGCAGGTCGATCTGGACGCCGAGTTCCGCGAGGTCGTCGCGGGCCAGGCGTTCGCGTAGGTGCTCGGCCCGGTACGCGACGGGTTCGCCGTGTCGGCGCGCGGCTCCGGTCATGGCCGCGGCTCCTTCCCGGGCGCCTCCGCCCGGTCTCCGTTCCGCTCACGGCCCCGCTCGCCGGCCCCTTCGCGCAGCCGCACCCGGGGCTCGATGATGTCGAGGCGTTCGAGGAGGTACAGGAAGGCGTCGGCGAGCGGGATGTCGCGGTACTCCCGGTCGAGCCGGACCCAGTCGATCCGCTCCCGCAGGACGCGGGCGATGGGCAGCAGGTCGCCGAAGTCGCAGTAGTGCTCGGTGAGGGCGGCGAGCCGGCCGTCCATGAGGTCAGTGGGAGCGAGGACGGGCATGTACACGGAGGCGACGGAGCGGACCTCGGCGCGGGCGAGCAGGTCCGCGCCCACCGGCCGCCGGGCGAGTTCGAAGATCAGGTCGATCTGTTCGCCGTCTGCGGACCCCTTGACCAGCCAGTCCTCGGACGATTCGCGCATCTCGATGCCGCCCTTGCGGAGTGCGGCGACGACTTCCTCGGCGTCCTCGGGGCGCACGCAGAAGTCCGTGTCGTGCTGGAACCGGGCGGGCGCTCCGTGGGCGAACGCGGCGACGCTGCCGGCGAGCGCGAAGGGTCTGCCGGAGGCCTTGAGCAGCGATGCGACGCGTTTGGTCACTTCCAGGATCGCGCCGGTGTGGTCTTGCGGCAGCTCACCGGTCTCGGTGGTTGGCGCAGGAACGTGATGGCTCATGGGTCGGCTCCCGGGTCGGCCGGTGGTCGTCAGCGCATTCCCGCCGGGCGCCCCGCCCAAACAGGGTCCGCCGGTCGGTGCAGGGCGGCGCAGGACGGTGCTGGGGCGGGTGCATGGAGTGGGGGCGGCAGGGCAAGCGCGGGTCTCCGGCGCAGGCCCCGCAGGGGGTCGGCGCCGTGTTCGGCGGCCGCCGGGCGGGTGCAGCGCACGGCGGGCCGGACGGCAGGACAAGGACACGAGAGGACACGAGAGAGGAGCAAGGCCATGGGACACGGCGGAGACGTCGTTCACGAGCTGACCGCCGACCACGACGAGGTGCGGGGCTTCTTCGCGGACCTCGCGAACGCCACCCCCGCCGAGGAGCGCCGCACCCTGTTGGACCTGCTGACGATCGAGCTGGTGCGGCACTCCGTGGCGGAGGAGGAGTACCAGTACCCGGCGGTGCGCAAGCACGTGCCGGGCGGCGACGCGATCGCGGACCGGGAGATCGAGGACCACGCCCGCGTCGAGGTGGTGCTGAAGGAGCTGGAGGCGGTCGACGCGGCGGGGCCGGAGTTCGACCGGATGGTCGGCGATCTGCGGAACGAGGTGCTGGAGCACATCCGCGATGAGGAGACGAGCCTGTTCCCGGCGCTGCGGCGGGCCTGCGACAAGGAGGTCCTCGACGAGCTCGGGGACCGGGTCCGGCTGGCGAAGAAGCTGGCGCCGACGCGCCCGCACCCGGGGAAGCCGTCGGAGCCGCCGGCGAACAAGCTGCTCGCGCCGGGGCTGGGTCTCGTCGACCGGGCGCGGGACTTCGTCTCCGGGCGCGGCCGGACCGGTTCCTGACCGGGGGCGCCCTCCCCGCCCCGAAGGGGCCCGGTCCCCGACCGGGCCCCTTTCCCCTACCCTCACCTGTCTCACTATGCAAAACGATCTGTCTCGCATGGCGGCCATCCGCTTACAGTCGCGAGGTGGACACGCCGACGATGACGCGCAGTTGGGTCATGCTCGCCCTCGGGACCTGCGGCCAGACCGCCAGTACGACGGCCCTGTACGGCCTCGCGTACCTGATCCCCGCGTTCCAGCGGGACCTGGGCGTCTCGCTCGCCGGGGCCGGCCTGCTGGTCTCGTGCCCGATCGCCGGGATCCTCCTGGGGCTGGTCGGCTGGGGCGCGGTCGCCGACCGGTACGGGGAGCGGCTGGCCCTGTCCGCAGGCCTGTTCGCCGCCACCGCGGCGATGGCGGCGGCCGCCGCGGTCGCGGACGGCGGTCCCGCCCTGCTGGGGTTCTTGCTGGCGGCGGCTGGCGTCGGCGGGTCGTCCGTCAACTCGGCGTCGGGGCGGCTGGTGATCGGCTGGTTCCCGCCCGGCCGCCGCGGGATGGCGATGGGGGTGCGGCAGGCGTCTCAGCCGGTGGGTACGGCGGTGGCCGCGGCGGCGCTGCCGCCGCTGGCCGACGGCTCGGGTACGGGCGCGGCGTTCGGCCTGTGCGCCGTGCTGTGCGGGGCGACGGGCGCGGCCATCGCCGTGTTCGCCGTGGATCCGCCGCGTCCGGGCGCCGAGGGGCGCGGGCAGCGGCCCGGTGAAGCCGTGCCCGGGCCCCGCGGCGCGTCGGCGGCGGCCGGGCCGCCGTCCCCGTACCGCCGAAGCGCCGGCGGCGGGCACCTGTGGCGGCTGCATGCCGTCGCGGCGGCGCTGTGCGTGCCGCAGTTCGTGGTGACCGGTTTCGCGCTGCTGTTCCTGACGCAGGAGCGGGGCTGGTCCGCCGCCGCGGCCGGGACCGTCCTGGCCGCGGTGAACCTGGCCGGGGCGGGGGTTCGGCTGCTGGCGGGATGGTGGTCGGACGCGGTGGGCAGCCGGGTCCGGCCGATGCGGTGGCTGGCCGTGGCGACGGCCGCGGACCTGGCGCTGCTGGCGGCGGGGGCGGTGTGGCCGTCGGCGGCGGGTACGGCGGCCCTGCTCGCGGCGTCGGCGCTGACGGTCAGCACGAACGGCCTGCACAACACGGCGGTCGCGGAGTACGCGGGCCCGGACTGGGCGGGTCGGGCTTTGGGCGTGCACGGGACGGGCCAGCACGTGGCGATCGTGCTCGTGCCGCCGCTGGCGGGTGCGCTGATCACCGGGTTCGGTTTCGCTCCGGCGTTCGCCCTGGCCGCCTTGGCGGCCGTACTGGCGGTGGCCGTGCTCCCGAGGGCCGACGGGGCGGCCCGCTGGGCGGGCCCGGGCGGCTCAGCCCCGGGGGCCTCGGACCCCGGGGCCTCCCCCGCCCCGCTCACCGGCGGCGGCGCTTCTCCCTCAGGAAGCGGTGCAGCCGGCCCCACGGCCAGGCGTTGACGACGTCGTCCTTCGTGAGCCAGCCGCGCTGCGCCGTGCCCACCCCGTAGCGGAGGTAGGGCAGGTGGACGGTGGCGTGGGCGTCGGTGTCGACGGCGAACTTCACGCCGTGGCGCTTCGCCCGCAGGATGTCCTCGTCGGAGAGGTCGAGGCGCTCGGGGTGCGAGTTGACCTCCAGGGCGGTCCCGGTGCGGGCGCAGGCCGCGAAGACGGCGTCGAAGTCGGCGTCGACACCGGGCCGGATGCCGATCCGGCGGGTGGTGGGGTGCCCGAGGACGGCGACGTACGGGTTCTCGCAGGCGCGGATGATGCGGCTGGTCATGGCCTCCCGGCTCTGCCCGAAGTGGGAGTGGACGGAGGCGATGCACAGGTCGAAGCCGGCGAGGAAGTCGTCCGGCCAGTCCAGGCCGCCGTCCGGGCCGATGTTGAGTTCGGTGCCGTGCAGCAGCCGCATGCCGCGATACGTGCGGTCGAGGGCGCGGAGCCGCTCCCGCTGCGCGAGGGCCTTCTCTTTCGTCATGCGCTGCATGGCGAGGTCCGGGGCGTGGTCGGTGACGGCGTAGTAGGCGTAGCCGCGGGCGGCGGCCGCGGCGGCCATGTCCTCCAGGGAGGCGAGGCCGTCGGTGAGGTCGGTGTGGGTGTGCAGGTCTCCGCGGATGTCGCGTTCGGTGAGCAGTTCGGGCAGTTCGCCGCGGAGGGCGGCGGCGATCTCCCCGCGGTCCTCGCGCAGCGTCGGCGGGATCCAGGGCAGGCCGAGCCGGGCGTAGACGTCCTCCTCCGTCTCGGAGGCGAGGTTCTCGCCGGTTTCGGCGTCGAAGAGGCCGTATTCGGAGAGTTTCAGGCCGTGGCGGACGGCGAGTTCGCGGGTGCGGATGTTGTGGGCCTTGGAGCCGGTGAAGTACTGGAGGCCGGCGCCCCAGGAGGCGGGCGGCAGGACGCGCAGGTCGACCTGGACCCCGGAGGCGGTGCGGACGGAGGTCTTCTTCGCGCCGTGCGCGACGACCTCGGCGGTGGCGGGGAGGGCGATCAGGGCCGCCATGAACGGCTCGGGGATGTCGGCGGCGACGAGGACGTCCAGGTCGCCGATGGTCTCGCGCATGCGGCGCAGGCTGCCTGCGTACGCGCAGCGGACACAGCCGGCGATGCGGGAGAGTTCGGCGACGATCTCCTCGGCGAGCTCGGTGGCGGCGTCGAGGAGGATGCGGTCGCCGGCCTGTCTGAGCAGGCGGATGCCGTGCCGGATGCTCTCCTCGGTGCGCTCGCCGAATCCCTTGAGGTCGCGGAGCTTCTCGCCGCGCAGGGCGTCCTCCAGTTCCGGGACGGACGAGATGCCCAGTTCGCGGTGGAGGACGAGGGCCTTGCGGGGGCCGAGGCCGGGGATGCGGGTCAGTTCCCGCACACCGGCCGGGACGGCTTCCCGGGAGGCCTCCACCTCGGGGATGCGGCCGGTGCGCAGGTACTCCAGCACCTTGCCGGCGATGGAGCGGCCGACGTGCGGGATGTCCATGAGGCCCTTGGCGTCGAGCTGCGCGATGTCGACCGGGTGGCCGCCGATTGCGCGGGCCGCCTTCTCGTAGGCGCGGGCCTTGAAGGCGTCCTGGCCGCTGATGGCGATCATCTCGGCGTACTCCCGCAGCAGCGCCTCCACCCTGTCGTTGGCCCGGCTCATACCTCCAGGGTGCCCCCGCGGGGCCGGGCGCCGCCCCCGGGGAGCCCGGGCGGGCGGCCGGCGGCGGCTGGGGGGGGCGCGCCACGCGGAAGGCGCGGCCGGCCTGCCGGAGGTGCTGCCGGGCCGCGGAAGCAGCCCTGGTTCGCGCCGTCCGCCGCCGGGCAGGCAGCGCCCCCGGCCGGGCGCCCCCGCGACGGCCGGCCCGACTAGCCTGGAGCCATGGGTGGCGGTCCGGTCACCGTGGCGCTGTGCGGTGACGTCATGCTGGGGCGCGGCATCGACCAGATCCTGCCGCACCCGGGCGACCCCGCCCTGCGCGAGGGCGGAATGGCGGACGCCCGCGGGTACGTGGCCCTGGCGGAGGCGGCGCACGGCCCGCTGCCCGCCCTGCCGGTCGGGTTCGACTGGCCGTGGGGCGAGGCACTCGCGGTGCTGGACGCGGCGGCGCCGGCCG